>CAZQXC010000067.1:0-1259 GCA_964597075.1 uncultured Roseivirgaceae bacterium
GTTTTAGTTAATTATAAAATCTCTGCAATTAGTTTCTCAAGATCGCCCTCATGAAGCTCCCTTTCAATAAATTTTCTTTGACCGGTTTTTCCGTTAATAATAATGGTGGCCGGGATTGCCCCCGACCAGCTCTTTTCGATTTGATTGATCCATGAATTGGGGTCCTTTTCATCCAGTATAAGAACCTTAGACTTGATCTTTTTCCGTTCGATAAAGCGGTACACAATTTCTGGTTTTGGGTTCAGGTCGAGGTCAAGGCTTACCAGGGTTACTTCAACATCCTTTCGTTCTGCACCAAGGTTTTCAAAAAGGGGCATTTCCTTTATACATGGGCCGCACCAGGTTGCCCAAAAGTTGATAATCTTGACATTTTCGGTTCCCCGGTTAATATGATCCTGTAGCTGATTGAGTTTAACAATTTCAGCAGAAGACTGAGCATAAAGCCCGCTCGGGAGGATAATACTTAGAATAAGAATGATTTTTTTCATGTCATTAAGTAACCCGCTAAAGGCAAAAGTTGTTCCGGTTTTTTGTTTAACGGTAGCCGTGCAAGGAACTTGATTAAACGTGTGCAAAATAGCTAAAATTCAGGCACTTAGAAGACACCAAATATGTACCCAAAAAGAATTCCACAAAATCAGGCAGTTATCCACATTACCAGTATATTAATACTTAAAACAGTGCTTATCAACTAGTTATACTATATAGAATCAATCAATTCTTTGTGGACAACTTTTCGGCCCTGAATATTTATCTAAAAATTTTTGTTTTTTATAATTCACAGATATTCAGAATTGTAGCATAGCATTTAGAAGGTTTTAGCTATTTTTTGCGCCATGGAAAACTCAACAAACCGGATAGCACAACTTTTCAATATTGAGATACCTGTCATACAGGCTGGTATGGTGTGGTGCAGCGGTTGGCGCCTGGCTTCGGCAGTGAGTAATGCCGGAGGGCTTGGCCTGATCGGCTCCGGGTCAATGCACCCAGAGACCCTGGAAGAGCACATTCGAAAATGCCAGGCAGCCACCACCAAACCTTTTGGTGTAAATGTGCCATTACTTTATCCTGATATCGATAAACACATGAACATTATCGTACGTGAGGGAGTAAAAATTGTTTTTACATCTGCTGGTAACCCCTCTACCTGGACAAAATACCTCAAGGAAAAAGGAATAACGGTTGTGCACGTAGTTTCCAGTGTGAAGTTTGCCCGAAAGGCAGAATGGGCGGGTGTAGACGCGGTGGGTGCAGAAGGC
>CAZQXC010000067.1:1269-13711 GCA_964597075.1 uncultured Roseivirgaceae bacterium
TAATGGTCGGGAGGAGACCACAACATTTGTTTTGATACCGCTGGTACGGGAGGCAGTAACAATACCACTTATTGCCGCAGGAGGTATCGCTTCGGGCCGTGGTATGCTTGCCACAGAGGTGCTGGGGGCAGACGGTGTGCAGGTGGGAAGCCGGTTTGCCGCCAGCGCAGAGTCTTCTGCTCATGAAAAATTCAAGGAAGTAATTGTGAATGCAGGAGAAGGGGATACGTTGCTTACCATGAAACAACTTACCCCAGTTCGCTTGGTGCGCAATAAGTTTTTTCAACATGTAATTGAAGCCGAGCAACGGGGAGCAGGCACGGAGGAGATGAAGCAATTACTAGGAAGAGGACGGGCAAAGAAAGGTATGTTTGAAGGTGATTTGGAAGAGGGCGAGCTTGAAATCGGTCAGGTAGCTGCGGCCATTCGTGAGGTGAAACCTGCAGCAGAGATTCTGCTTGAAATCTGGAATGAGTATAAAACACTAAGGCAACAGCTTTGTAAGTCTTAACCGATGAAGTTTAAGAAAATAAAGGAGACTTGCCTCTATGTTCATGACCTGGAAAAGGCTCGGAAATTTTATGGTAATGTGTTAGGCCTTCCAGAGATTAGTTATGTTGTTGGCAAGCATCTTTTCTTTCAGGCCGGATCTTCCGTATTGTTGATTTTTAATCCAGAAGACTCCAGGCATAAAACAAGTCCACCCGCTCACTATGGTGGAGGTAGGCAGCATTTTGCTTTTGAAGTTGTAGATGGAGATTATAAGGCCGCAAAGCGGTGGATTGTTTCAAAGGGAATTCGGATTACTGAAGAAATAACATGGGAAAGCGGAAAGAAGTCGTTTTATTTTGATGACCCCGAAGGAAATGTACTGGAGATTGTTCCGGACGAAGGAATCTGGCCAAAGTAGATTATACTTTTTCTAACACAAGGCCTGCGTTTGTATTTTCTTTTTTGTTGGCCGGAAGCAGCGCGGGAGCTACAGAAGTTTTGAATACCCTGGTATACCAATCGGAATAAACAGTGTATAGAATGCAGTTACGTGTAATTTTACCCTCCACCAGAATATTGATTCGCTCCGGGTATGAGTAGGAAGATTGTAGCAATGTTTGCTGATCAGCCGGGAGTTCATGAACACAAACAAACTCAATTCCCCGGTATAATCTCGACTTCACTTTCATCGCGTGTAAATATCTGGTGTGTAAAAATAGTAACCTCTGCGCACTTAGATAAGGATACTGTGTTAAGGTTTAATGCATGCAACGGTTAACTTCATGTTAATATTTGTTTTTTTGTAGTCGTATAATCATGCCGGCATATTTTGAAACACCTGTTGAATTCCTGAAGGGCGTTGGTCCGCAGCGGGCAGCATTGTTAAATAAACAGCTCAACATATTCACCTTTGGTGATTTAATTCAGCACTATCCATTTCGCTACGAAGACCGTACCCGCTTTTACCGCATTAATGAATTGAATGAAGAAATGCCATTTGTGCAGGTCAAGGGTAGAATTATCAAGAAGGAAATGGTTGGAGCAGGTTTCAAGAAAAGACTTGTTGCTTACCTCGAAGAGGAAACCGGTGAAATGGAACTGGTGTGGTTTCAAGGCATTAAATGGGTGCTGGAAAAAATTAAACCCGGTGTTGACTATGTGGTTTTTGGGAAGCCGGTAAAGTTCGGAAAGCGCTTTAGCATTGCTCATCCGGAGTTGGAAGTTCTAACACCTACTAATGAAAAGGGCGGATACCTTCAGCCGGTTTATTCCATTACTGAAATACTTCGCAAACGCCACCTCGACAGTAAGGCCATTGTAAAACTGCAGCAGGAGTTGCTGGTACAGGCTAAGAATAAGTTTCATGAAACACTTCCGGTTTCCATCCTTAAGCAGTACAACTTGCTGGATAAAAAGAACGCTATGGTTAGCATTCATTTTCCAGAGAACCATGAACAACTCATAAAAGCACAGCAGCGACTTAAGTTTGAAGAACTTTTTTACATTCAGTTACGGCTTATCAAGTTAAAGCTTATACGCAAAGAGAAATACAGAGGGCAATCGTTTAATGATGCTTCCCTGCTAACAACATTCTACAATGAATATCTTCCCTTTCAGCTTACGCAAGCTCAAAAGCGAGTAATAAAAGAAATTTACGCTGATATGAAATCGGGCAAGCAAATGAACCGCTTGCTGCAAGGTGATGTGGGCAGCGGAAAAACAATTGTTTCGTTTGTTTGTATGCTGATTGCCCTGGGGGGAAATGCACAATGCACGCTGATGGCACCTACAGAAATTTTGGCGCAACAACATTTTAAAACCTTAAGTAAACATGCCGATCAAATGCGCATCACCATTGCATTGCTTACAGGATCAACCAAAAAGGCACAACGCAAACAAATTCATCAGGGCTTACAGGAGGGCTCATTAAAAATCTTGATTGGTACACACGCGCTGATTGAAGAAGAAGTTCAGTTTCAAAATCTTGGGTTAGCCATTATTGATGAACAACATCGTTTTGGGGTGGCACAACGATCGAAGTTGTGGAGTAAAAACAGAAAACTTTATCCACACGTACTGGTAATGACGGCAACGCCTATTCCCCGTACACTGGCTATGACCTTGTATGGCGACCTTGATGTTTCGGTTATTGATGAGTTACCGACAGGGCGTAAACCAATCAAAACCATTCACAAGTTTGATTCACACCGGTTGGAAGTAAATGGATTTTTACAACAACAAATTAAATCGGGCAGGCAGGCATACATTGTATATCCGTTAATTGAAGAATCGGAAAAACTTGACCTGAAGCATTTAATGGACGGTTACGAAAGTATTTCTCGTGCTTTTCCGGATGAGGCCATTAGCATTGTGCATGGCAAAATGAAGCCTGATGCGAAGGAGTATGAGATGGCAAGATTCGCCAAGGGAGAAACCAGTATTATGGTGGCCACTACGGTTATTGAAGTGGGCGTAGATGTACCCAATGCTTCGGTAATGGTTATTGAGAATGCTGAACGCTTCGGACTTTCACAATTACATCAGTTGCGTGGTAGGGTAGGGCGCGGGGCCGAGCAATCGTTCTGCATACTTATGAGCGATTACAAACTATCCTCAGATTCAAAAAAGAGGATTGAAACCATGGTGCGAACGAACAATGGATTTGAAATATCAGAAACGGATCTTCAGCTCAGGGGACCAGGCGATTTAATGGGCACACAACAAAGCGGAGTACTGGATTTGCTTATTGCCGATTTGGGTAAGGATACTAAACTTTTGAACTTAGCCCGCGAAACAGCCTTACAAATACTTGAAAAGGACCCTGATTTGAAGAATTCTGAAAACCGATTAATCCGTGAACAAGTTGAGCGGATGCGTAAATCTGTTGTTAATTGGAGCCGAATCAGTTAACACTAAAGAATTCGTTAAATTTGGTATTCACCAAACCTGATGAACCTTAAAATACTAGCCTGCTACTTCCTTTTTACCATCGCTGTAAAGGCCCAGCAAGGCAATTACTTTCTCACGCACTTCACTCCCGACAAAGATAATTTTAGTACTGCTTGCTTTGATCTGGCACAAGACCAACGCGGAATTTTTTATTTCGCTACGCAGGGCGGAGTGCTGCAATTTGACGGACGCAACTGGGATATTATAAACACCCCTGGTGCTTTATATGCTATTGAAGTAGCTGGAGGGAAATTGTATGTAGCCGGCTCGAAAGGATTTGGAAAAATTGAAGCTAATGAATTTGGTCTTCCAACGTATCAGCCAATTTATGATTCATTGGATGCCGGAAATATTTTTCAAATGCGGGCAGTAAACGACCTGGTTTATTTTCTCAATGACAGAAACTTGTTCATTTATTCACCCGCGACCAATGAAGTGAAACTGGAGGCCTCTTCAAAAGATGAAGATTGGATTGGACTGCATGAGATCTTCGGAAATGCCTTTATAAGTTCCGAAGGTCGTGGAGTTTTTACCTTAGGAAAGAATTCACTTATACCTGCCAAGTTGTTTCAGGATCAAACCTCACTGGTGTTTGCTGAACGTCAACAGAATGTATACCTGTTGGGTACTTCTGAGAGCAGACTTTTTCTACTGCAGGAGGATATGCGTCTGGAGGAAGTTAAGATGGACGACTCAACCTACCTTTCGGCCAGTGTCATGGTAAATGCCGTATGGGTAAATAAAGAACTTATAGCCTTGGGGACGCTACGCGGAGGGATTGTTTTTATAAATCCCACCACCGGAGAAACAGAGGAGATCATTAACTATAATACCGGCTTTCCGGATAACGAGGTTTATACGTTAATTAAAGATCGAAATCAGAATATCTGGGCATCACATACCTATGGGTTTACACGCATTGCGCCCTACCTGCCTTTTCGCTCGTTTCGTTATTATGCCGGACTTCAGGGGAATTTATTATGTGCCATTCAACATGAAAATGAAGTGTACATTGGCACCTCGCTTGGTCTGTACAAATTAGTGAAGGAAGAGTTTTATGATGAGATTACTTACTTTATTGATGTTCCGGTAGAGACTACAAAAAAAACGCAGCGTAAAGAAAAGACAGAACCAACTCCGGTAGAGACTAAGCCAGAATCGCAAAAGGGTGGAATTTTTAACTTCCTGAAGAAAAAGAAGAAGGATGAACCGGAGCCCCTAACTCCTACACCTTCACCTGAAATAGTAGAAGAAGGAAGGACTACAATAATGTACAGACAGGAAAAGCGAACAAAAAAAATTTTAAGATCTTCCCACTTTGCGTATAAAAGAATTGAAGGAATTGATGCCAAGGTTACCCAGCTGGTTCAATGGAAAGGCAAGTTGCTGGCCGCAGGATTGAGCGGGGTTGATGAAGTCACCTCGGAGGGCATTGTGCCGGTGATGGAATACCCAACACGGTTTCTTTTTGCATCGGAGTTATCCAATAAGCTTCTGATTTCGACCTATGATGATAAGCTTCATGAAATGGTGTATGTTAAATCCGGTTGGAGAGAAGAACGATTAATATCCAATATTGACGACCCCATTAGTTTTATTTTCGAAGAACCGGGTAAGGCATTTTGGTTAAGTGGTTTAGACCAGGTATTCAGGGTTAATCATGACACAACAAAACCCGTTTTGAGTTTAACGGTTACCAATTCTAGATTTGAAAGAATGATTGGAACAAACTATAACAACCGAGTAGTCTTTTCCAGCTCTTCCGGATTTTTTGTTTATGACTTTCAAAATCAATCGCTTCAGCCGATTGATTCATTGCCCGTGCCTGAGGTAGCTTTTGCCGAAGGCGAGCGACTTTGGTTCAGGGATGACCATGGATGGTTTACGTTGAACAATCAGGGCAGCAACGATAATATTGAATTACTTAATCTATTTTCCGATATCCGTTTTATTACAGCCGATGAGCAAACAGGATACCTATGGATAATTACGGGTAACAACGAGCTATTCCGGTTTAACCCCAAAAAATTATTACCCTCAGAATTTTCCTATCCTCTTTTTTTACGCACAATTGAGCAGGAGAACACATTAGTCCCGCTGGGGAAATTAAAAATGGATCAGGAAAACAGCTCACTTCGGATAGAGGTGGTGAAGCCTGATTACATTGGGGCACGATCAGTCGAGTACCGGTACTACCTGGAAGGATTGCATACCCAATGGTCGGAGTGGTCAGTTAGCAACAGTATTATTGACATTCCTTATTTACCCAATGGAAAGTACATGTTATTGGTTCAGGCAAAGGATATCTTTGGTCGCGTCACCACCATGGAACCGTTAAGCATGGATGTGTTGCCACCCTATTGGAAGAGGTCTTGGTTTTATGCACTTGAGTTTTTGGTGTTCACTTCACTCGTTGTTTTATCGTTTCGCTTAAGCAACCGATTTAGGTTTGTGAGTCGTGTGCTTTCGTTGCTTTCCATCATTATCCTGATTGAGTTTATTCAAACGGCCGCGGGTTCAACCTTTGAAACGGGCAGTAGTCCGGTGATTGAATTTCTGGTGCAGGTAAGCATAGCGTTTCTGATTCTTCCGGTAGAAGGATTCTTGCGAAGATTTATGCTTCGCTCCATTGATAAAAATAGCCAGTATAAAATTGAAGAAACAACAAAAGAACCAGGAATTAGTACGTTAGAAAAATGAAAACAACTCCCGATTTTAATTCGCTTCCTCCGTTTTATCGGAATTATGTAGCCCATGTGGAAACGCTGGATATGTTGGAGGCTCTGTCCACATCGGCTGATGCCCTGCAACTGGTGCTGGATAAAATCCCGGAGGATAAGGGCGTATACAGGTACGCTCCGGGAAAATGGACGGTTAAAGAATTGTTATGCCATATGATGGACGCTGAACGCATTTTTGCATACCGCGCACTTCGGTTTGCCCGAAAGGATAGTACACCGCTGGCCGGCTTCGAAGAGAATGACTATGCTACTCAAGCAAATGCCCACGCCAGAAGTATTCAGCAATTAGCTGAAGAGATGAAACGATTGCGCATATCAACCATCGATCTTTTCACGAGTTTTACTGCAGAGATGTTAAGCCGAAAGGGCACCGCTAACAACAACCTGGTTTCCGTAGTGAACCTTGGGTATATTATTGCGGGGCATGAAACACATCACAGAAATGTATTAATTGAACGTTATTTGAATTCATGATAAATCACAGATTTTTTTTTCTATGCCTCATGACCGCGCTAGCAGGGTGCTCACCGCTTTCGAAACAAAAACTCAACCAGTCATTTACTGAGGCAGAACGAAAATTCCAGAATCATATTGGATTTGTTTTGTATGATCCTGTTAACAAGGAAACGATCTACTCCTTTAACGGAGAGAGATATTTTACACCGGCATCGAATACAAAAATTTTTACACTTTTTACATCACTTACGCTTTTGGGAGACTCTATTCCGGCACTGAACTATTTGGTAAAGGGAGATTCTTTGATTTTCAGAGGCACCGGTGACCCGTCTTTTTTGTATGACCAGGTTTTTAACAATAATCGTTCACTTGCTTTTCTGAAGGGCCATGCAAATGAACTTTATTATTCAGGTGATAATTTTTATACCTCCTCGCTAGGCCCAGGCTGGGCATGGAGTGATTATAACTATGCCTATTCATCGGAGCGCTCACCTTTCCCCATTTATGGAAACACCTACCGGGTTACGCAGCCAACGCCATCAGGCATTCGTGTGGCCCCTACCTATTTTAAAAAATATTTTTGGCTGGCCGATAGTACAGCGCGGGCATCATCGTTTGTGCGCGAAGTGGGATCAAACCGAACGGATTATTTTCCCGGAAAAAATACAAACGGTGGCCGTCAGTGGTACGTTCCATTTAAATCAAATGCTTTGCTGGTTACGGATTTATTGGCAGATACATTGAAACGACCTGTTTATTTGCTGAATCGTCCGGTAGTGTGGAAAGAAAAGAAAACTTTGTACAGCATTCCTGCCGACAGTGTGTATAAAGTGATGATGCAGGAAAGCGATAATTTTTTGGCTGAGCAGTTGCTGCTGGTATGTTCCGGAGTTTTAAGTGATACGCTACAACCGGAAATAGCCATTCGTTACATGAAAAAATATAAGTTGGCGGAATTGCAAGATACTCCAATATGGGTGGATGGATCGGGACTGTCGCGCTACAACCTGTTTACCCCTCGAAGTATTGTTGCCTTGTGGGAAAAAATGTATACAACGGTTGATCGTCAACGACTTTTTTCATTATTAGCGGTTGGCGGAAAAAGCGGAACACTTAAGAATAACTATGTAAATACCCCTCCTTACATCTATGGAAAAACAGGAACGTTAAGTAATAACCACGCTTTAAGTGGATATTTGGTTACCAGGAAAGGCCGAACACTTATTTTCAGCTATATGAATAATAACTATACCGTACAGGTTAGTGAGGTGAGAAGTGAAATGGAACGGTTGTTGAAACAGATTTACGATAACTACTAAAGAATGAAGAAACGACTGGTGTATGCTATAATCACACTGTCAATTGTCAATTATCAATTGTCAAATGCTCAGGATAGTCTTGATGTAAAAATCGGGCAGATGATTTTAATAGGTTTTCCAAAAGCAGAAGTTGATAAAACTGTGTTGGAAGAAATCCGACAGGGTAAAGTGGGGTCCATTATTTTATTTGAGAAAAACATTCCTCCAAAGAACTCATTTCATGCCCTGAAGAAAATTACCTGGACCTATCAGCAGGCAGCACCCATTCCGCTATTGATAGCCATTGATCAGGAAGGAGGCCGCGTGAACCGCTTAAAGGAGAAGTACGGATTTCCACGATCAGTATCGGCTACACAACTAGGAAAAATGCCGTTGGACTCCGTTCGATTTTATAGTGAAGCAACAGCCGCGACACTGGCAGGCTTGGGCATGAATGTAAACTTTGCCCCGGTGGTTGACCTGGCCTCAAACCCGAATAATCCCATCATTGCAAAAGTGGAGCGTGCCTACTCCGCCAATCCCGATTCAGTTGCCTTATATGCGAAAGAGGTAATTAAAGCACACCAGAAAATTGGCGTGATCACAACATTGAAGCATTTTCCCGGTCACGGAAGTTCAAAAGCTGATACACACCTGGGTATTGCCGATGTTACCAATACCTGGAATGATGCGGAGTTAATTCCGTATCGCACCCTTATACAGCAAGGCTATGTAGATGCCATCATGACGGCACACATTGTAAATAAGAAGTTGGATGATTCAGGGAACCCAGGTACGTTATCGAGTAAAATGATTAACGAGTTGCTGCGCAAAAATCTAAACTACAAGGGCGTTGTGTTTTCAGATGACATGCAGATGCACGCAATTGCCAAGCACTACGGACTGGAGGAAGCCATCAAGCTTTCTATTCTGGCAGGGGTTGATATCCTTACCTTTTCAAACAATATTTCAGGAAGTCAGGAGCGCACCGTGGATGTAGTGCATCGGATCATTCGTAAATTCGTACAGGATGGCACGATATCCCAGGAGCGGATTGACCAGTCGTACAGGCGGATAATGAATTTGAAGAAGAAAATCGGCAATGCCCCAACGGAATATTATCGTGTACAAGTAGAGCAAGCCAAAAAGGAAGCAATGCGTGCGGAGGAAATTTCCCGCGATAATTTGCGTAGGGCCACAGAGAATGAGAAAAGTGCCCAGGAAGCGTATGAGAAGTTGAAAGAACAACAACCTAAATCGAAAAAGAAAAAAAAGAATTAATGGATTAACGCTACTACCATGATCGCTCCAAAAGGCCAGCCACAGTCAGACGAAAAAAGTACTTTAGTACACGCACGTGTTACCGCTTTGGCCTTTGGTTTACTGACGATTGTTTCGCTTTTGTTCCTTGTCTATGCATTTATTCAGAAAGCAGAAGCCGAGAAAAATATGCAGGAAGCACAAAGACAGGAACAATTGTATAATGCATGTCAACTTGAGCTCCAGGAAGCCATCCAAACTGCGGAGGCTATGAGAAGCTATACAGAACAAGAAAGAAGACGTGCTGAAGAACGTTATCAGCGGGCACTTCTGGAAATTGAAAAAGCAAACCAAAAATAAAACGCTATGAACTCAAAACTCACCACCTATATTCTGGTAACAATTGTTGTTGTGCTGGCGGGCTTTGCTTATTACAGCACTAGTCAGGTTAATGAATTGAAACGGGAGTCGGCCGTTTGGCAAGAGAAATATGAAGAAGCGTTGGTAGATATGGAAGAGGCCTTTAAGCGGTTGGAGGAGAAGGATAACCAATTAAAAGCTGCACTTGTTGAGGCAGAAAAGGCACGCGAAACAGCGGAAGTAGCATTGTTGGCAGCGCAGAAACCCTCACGAAAATAGGCATGAAATCTTTTCAGGTTATTGAGCCTGTTCAAGGACGGGTGCCCATTCTGCTAAGTGTTCCGCATTGCGGCACAACCTTTCCGGATGAGTTGAAATCGGAATACAAGCAAGACCTTATTCAGTCTCCTGATGATACCGACTGGTTTGTTCACCAACTCTATGATTTTGCTCCTGCTATGGGCATCACCATGATTCATGCGGTGTACAGTCGTTGGGTGATCGACCTCAACCGTGATCCGCAGAGCAAACCGTTGTATTCCGATGGACGAATCATCACCGGCCTTTGTCCCACCACAACATTTTTTGGAGAGTCGATTTACAATGATAGGCGAAACGAAGTATCTACTGATGATATCAAGTATAGAGTTGAAACATATTATACTCCATACCATGAGAAGCTTAACGAGTTGCTTCAGGCGATAAAGCAGGAGTCTGGTGTCGTGCTTTTGTGGGATTGTCATTCTATCCGCCAGCAGGTGCCTATGATTCACAAAGAAAAATTTCCGGATTTGATTTTAGGTGATGCCGATGGCACATCCGCCTCACCCGGGTTGATTGAAGCGGCCATTAAAAACCTGGAAACGAGTGGCTATTCGTTTCAACATAATTATCCGTTTAAGGGAGGGTACATCACGCGGCATTACGGACGCCCATCAGAGAACCAACATGCGTTGCAGTTAGAGATGAGCAAGGTGAGGTATATGGATGATGAGGAGAGAAATTTTGATTATAGCCGGGCCGGAAAGATGCAACACGTTTTGCAACATACATTGGGTGAGTTGGTCGATAGGTTATTAGAATTCTCTGATCACTAAATGAAATATTTCCAATTTAAATATCTGTTACAGCAGGATGGCTGGTTGCAAAACGCTTACGTTAAAATCGATGAGCACGGTATTATCCAATCGCTTTCTACATCGACCCCGCAAGAAGCTGTCGCTATAGAGTACATTAACGGCTTTGCATTGCCCGGTTTTCAAAATGCCCACTCCCATGCATTTCAGTTTGGTATGGCCGGCATGGCCGAGAAACATGCGCCCGGAACAAAAGATGATTTCTGGAGTTGGCGTGAGGCCATGTATGAATGCGCCTTGCGAATGTCTCCGGATGAAATGGAAAGAGTGGCCACCGCCTGTTACAAGGAAATGTTGCGTTGTGGCTATATCCATGTAGCAGAATTTCATTACCTGCACCATGATAAAGATGGGAAACAATATGCCAACCTAGCGGAGATGGGCGAACGATTATTATCGGCAGCAAAAACAGCAGGCATAAAAATTACACTTGTACCGGTGTTTTATCAACAAGGAGGATTTGGCATGGAGCCTCAGCCTCGTCAACGAAGATTTATTTCGAAAACCCTTGACGACTATTTCCATCTGCTGGATGACACCGCACATGCTGTAGCAAAATATACTCATGCAAGACTTGGCTTTGGTGCTCACTCCTTGCGAGCTGTTAAGCCGGAAGATGTTAAACGTACGGTTGAGCAAGGCCCGAAAGATATTCCGTTTCATCTCCACGCTGCTGAGCAATTAAAAGAAGTTGAAGACAGCGTAGCTTTTCTGAAAAAAAGACCGATTGATTGGCTGCTTGAAAATCTTCCATTGAATGAACGTTTTCATATTGTGCACTGTACACACATGAATGACAACGAAGTTGAGGGCCTTGCGAAAAGTAAGGCCCATGCTGTGCTCTGTCCGGGCACAGAAGGAAATTTAGGGGATGGTATTTTCAGGTTAACCGATTATGTCCGTCATGGTGGAAGTTGGTCGATTGGCACTGACAGCCACATCAGTTTAAATCCATTGGAGGACTTGCGTTGGCTGGATTATGCTCAGCGGTTCACTACCCACAAGCGCAATACATTTAATGATGGGGCAACCGTATTGGTTCAAAAAACACTTTCAGCTGGAAGACAAGCTATGGGTAATGGTGAGAAGAGATATTTTGCCGTGGGCCAACCCCTGGATGCTTTAGTGTTTGATGCCAAATCGCCTTTATTGGCACAAGCTGGCGTTGATCATATATTATCAGCGATTATTTACACTGCGGATACATCTGCTATTTTGGGGACAATGGTTAATGGTAAGTGGATTGTTCAATAAACAATCAATTTTGGAGTATTCCGGGGTTCTTAGTGAACGGAACCTTTAAAAGGATAAAAAATATCCGGAACTGCCGATCATTCAAAATTTCTTACATAGTTTTGAAAAACCTGAAATTCTGCCAACGGCCTTAACTGGGTGCGTTAAATTTATTGTTTAAACTTATGCGTTACGCCCTCGCCATATTTTCATTACTACTATGTTTTGGTGGCACGGGAGCTATTTTCTGGCACCAGGAAATGCAGTACAGTCTCCCTACACCGATTCCGGCAAATTATCAGGCCATTCCGGTTGGTCAGGCTGTTTCCGTAGGGGAGGTTACGTCCTCTCTTCCTGATGGGCCGTTATTTCTTCACTTTTATAATCCGGATTGCCCGTGCTCCAGGTTTAATGCCAATCATCTGAAGTCACTGATCAGAACCTATCAGGACAGTGTTCAATTATTTATTGTTGTGCCTTCTGCGAAAGCGAAGAAAAAGGCGATCGGAGAATTTGG
>CAZQXC010000068.1:0-13666 GCA_964597075.1 uncultured Roseivirgaceae bacterium
TGTATGAAAAACACTCATTTAGAGGTATTTAAATCATGAATTGACCCAAATCTTATATAAATTCGAAACCCAAATTATAACAGCGACATGAACTTCATTTACGAACTGCACCGAACCATGATGTCAGAAAAACTGATTCTGGTGTACCAGGGCGATTTCACCCAGGAAACAACAAAGTCTATTCTGACAATGGCGGAGCGGAATCTTGACTCTTCCGGTGAGGGATCAAGCACCAAACGCAAGGTGTTTAATGTGATGGTTGAAGCCTTACAAAACATTGTGAAACATAGCGATGAACTGGTTGACGGTGAAACCCGCAGCCATGCGGCCATCTTTCTTATTGGAAAGCAAGCAAACCGTTACTCCATAATGTCGGGCAATCCGATCCGTAAGGAAAATATTGCCAAGCTGGAGAAAAAGCTGGAACATATTAACGGATTAGACAAAGATGGTTTGAAAGACCTTTACAAGGAGATTATAAAAAACACTACCATCTCTGAAAAGGGAGGGGCAAGTTTAGGCTTTGTTGACATGGCTCGTAAATCAGGAGAAAAACTGGAATTCTCATTTCCCGAAATGAATACAGAGTACTGCTTTTTCTGCCTGAAGGTTAACGTGCCTCGCGGAGAAGAATAATATTGATTAAAAACACTAACAGCTAACTGACTATGACCATGGAAATTTTAAATCTAGAAGGAACTGAAGATACCCCAAAAATTATTCTTGATAAAAAGAATGGAATATTTGAAATCTCCGGCCGCTCATTGCCTGAGGATTCCGCTGAATTTTATCGACCCATTTTAGAATGGATTGGCAATTACGGAGGCGACCCTAACCCATCAACTGAATTTGTATTTAAACTGGAATACTTCAATACGGCATCATCAAAATTAATCCTGGATGTACTTTCAGCATTGGAAGACATCAAGGACATGAAAATTATGTGGTATTACCACGAAGATGATGAAGATATGGAGGAAGCCGGCCAGGAGTTTTCTGAACTGGTTGAAATTCCTTTCGAATTCAAAACGTACTGATATCAAAACAGAATGAATTACTGTCGGTTATCTGTATTATGCATAGGCAAAAACGGATAACCGATATTTTTTAAACCTGAATCATGAGTGAGGAAATTCTCAAAGCGCTGACTCAACTTTTTGCGATCATCACCAAACAGGATGGTGGTGTTTCCGCCAATGAGCGTCAATACGTTATTAACTTTTTTCAAACTGAACTTGACCAGGACACCATAAAAGAATACCTGGCCCAATACGATGAACAATCCGGGTATGGGAAAACAGACGAAGACGGAGGCAAGAAACTCACGTCTGTAAAAGAGTCTGTTCGGGTTCTGGGGATTTGCAAAAAGATCAATAAAACCCTTACACAAAAGCAAAAAATTGTTGTACTCATCAAATTATTGGAACTTGTTGCTATCGACAAGAACTTCTCGGCACAACGTATGGAAATCATCAATACGGTTTCCACAGTGTTTAATATTGTAAAAGATGAGTATACGTTAATCGAAAGCTTCATCACAACGGAAGATCCGGGAACGTTACAGTTCGCTGATATTTTACTGGCCAACAACAAGGAAACTGCAGAAACCGGAAAAATCCACAAACACATTCATGCCCACCTCGAAGGTAATCTGGTATTCCTTCGCATTCGCAGCGTAGACATGTACTACACCAAGTACGTGGGTGAAGAATCGAACATGCTTAATGGGTTTATCATGCAGCCCAACCGGGCCTATTTGTTCTCGCATGGCAGTACCATTAAAACACAAGCCGGTGACGCCTTGTACTATAGTGATCTTGTTGCCGACTTCAACGATGAAATCAAGACTACCAAATTATCGTTTAATGCCAATATTGAAGAACTCCGCTTTCCCAACGGAGCAATTGGCTTACGCGATGTAATGGTTTCAGAAGGTCCCGGTAAACTCATAGGAATTATGGGCGCAAGTGGTGCAGGCAAAACCACCTTGCTGAATGTACTGGCTGGCTTGGTGCGCCCCACAAAAGGAAAAATCCTGATCAATGGATTCGATATTTACGAGGAAAAGGAAAAAATACACGGTGTTATTGGGTATGTGTCGCAGGATGACCTCCTGATTGAGGAATTATCAGTTTATCAAAACCTGTATTACAACGCCAAACTTTGTTTTGCCCATTTTACAGAAGAACAAATCCAGCAGCGGGTTATGGAGGTGTTGGAAAACCTTGGCCTCGACCAGCGGAAAGATTTAAAGGTTGGCAACCCACTGGAAAAAACAATTAGTGGCGGCCAGCGAAAACGTCTCAATATTGCATTAGAACTAATTCGTGAGCCAGCCATCCTCTTCCTGGATGAACCCACTTCGGGATTGTCTTCACGTGATTCAGAAAATGTAATAGACTTGTTAAAAGAACTTTCCCTCAAGGGTAAGTTAATTTTTGTGGTTATTCACCAACCCTCATCCGACATCTATAAGATGTTTGATAAGATGATTATTATGGATACCGGTGGGTACCCGGCCTATTACGGACCTCCGGTAGAAGCCGTTACTTACTTTAAGCGATCTACCTTGCAAGTTGATAGCAATCGCGGTCAGTGTGAAACATGTGGAAATGTAAACCCGGAACAAATATTTAATATCGTTGAGGCCAAGGTGGTTGATGAATACGGGCAGCCGACAAACAAACGTAAAATCACACCTACTCAATGGAATGATTGGTTCAAGGAACGCTTCCGGTTGTCGAAAGTGGAGGACGTGAAAGAGGAGCCTCCCCGTTCGTTGAACATCCCCGCTAAAGTCAAACAATCGTTAATCTTTGCTACGCGCGATACGCTCTCTAAACTCAGCAACAAACAATACCTGCTTATAAATTTATTGGAGGCTCCATTGTTGGCTTTTATACTGGCTATCATCATTAAGTATAAAAGTGCACCGGGCGGCAAGGAGTATATGTTTCGCTTTAATGACAACTTTCCGGCCTTTATACTAATGAGTATTATCGTGGCGCTGTTTATGGGGCTTACGGTAAGTGCTGAAGAGATTATACGTGATCGCAAAATTTTAAAACGCGAGTCATTCCTGAACCTAAGCTGGAACAGCTACCTCGTATCGAAGGTGAGTATATTGTTTACCCTTTCAGCTCTTCAAACCCTAATGTTTGTGCTGGTTGGTCACCTGATGCTGGAAATAGAATGGCGAATGATTTTACCGTTTTGGTTCGCGCTATTCACGGTTTCGTGTATGACCAATATACTCGGACTAAACATATCTTCGGCCTTTAATTCAGCCGTTACTGTTTATGTGATGATTCCGCTACTGCTTATCCCGCAGATGATTCTGAGCGGGCTTCTCTTCCGATTTGATAAATTAAATGATCTCATAAGCACGAAAGGTAAGGTACCCCTGGTGGCCGATTTTATGGCTTCCCGTTGGGCACTTGAAGCATTAGCCGTTTATAATTTTAAAAATAATTCTTACGAAAAACCTTATTACGATTACGAAAAATTTGAATCACAAGCTGATTTCAGGTCTTCCTTTCTTGTGGACGAACTGGAGAAGAAGAGAAAATTCATCAATGAAAATATTCTGTCAAAGGATGATTCTTTAAAGCAAATTATTCGTGAAGATTTGGAAATTATCCGCAAGAGTTTGAAAGATGACTACTTCAAAAGAGGTTTGGAGAATATTGATATGGAAAACCCGTGGACAGTAGGTCGCTACACTACTGAATTTGACAGACAATTGGAAGAATTCCTTTTGGAATACAAACGGTTTTATCAGGATGCCTATAATAAGGCAGTGGCTGCGCGGGAGCAACTGATCTATAAAATGGAGAATGACAAAGCAACGCCTTACGATCTTAATAATTATAAAAACCAATACTATAACGAAAGTCTGGCCGATCTGGTAAAAAATGTTTCTACAAAAAACAGGATACTGGAGTATAACGGTGAGTTAATTCAACAAATTAACCCTATATTTCTTGACCCAAAAAATACAGGAACGCTGAATTACCGGGCACACTTTTTTGCACCCAAGAAAAACATGTTTAACAAATCATGGGATACGTATTGGTTTAACATACTGGTGATCTGGTTTATGGCAGCAGGTTTTTATATTACCTTGTATTTTGAATGGCTTAGAAAATTTATTGACCTATTTGGCAAGGTAAATTTGCCAAAGAAGAAATAGCATTCCTGTACCTTTTTGGTCAGGATTGGTGAATTATTAACTTTGTAACCTCATAATTTTGAATCTATGAAAATTGTGAAATTTGGGCTTATAGCAGTGCTTTTGGCGGCATGCGGCTCGGATAAAAAATCCGATGAGCAGGCTTTTCTCGAAACACTGGATTCAGGTAAATCTGAAGGACCCACAATCTCAGAAGCCGTAATTGGCGACATCCTCCAACAGATACCAAGTCCGTTGGAAATTTCTGTTTTGCTGAAAGAATCAGGGAAGCGGTACAATTCAGCTATGCTGAATTCGGCTGATAATCTGCCCAAGTATAACAGCAATTACAAGAAAGCTCTAAATCTTGGAATTTATGGTACCGATTTGGGATATACCAATATTTACCAGCAGAACCAGGATGGTGTAAAATACATTTCATCCATTAAGAGCCTGGCGGATGGGCTTAATATCGGTCAGTTCTTTGATATTGAAACAATTGGCCGGTTAGCTACCAATAGCAAAAACCTGGATTCACTGTTGCTGATTACAACTCAAAATTTTAATAGCATTAACCACTACCTGCAAACCCAGGGACGCGCCAATTTAAGTGTTTTACTGTTAACCGGTGGATGGCTTGAAGCCGTGCATATAACCTGTAATGTGGCTGTCAATGACCCCAACAATAAAGAACTTCAGGAAAAAATTGGGGAACAAAAGGTAATTCTTGAAAATATTATGTTGTTGCTTTCCTTTTATAAAGATAGCGACCAAAATATGGCATCCTTATTGAATGACATGAACGAATTAAAGGATGCTTTTGATAAAGTGAATATTACGTACACCTATAAGGAGTCTACTTTTGAAGTGATTGACGGGGTTATGGTTATTAAAGATAACAGTTCAACTACCATTGATATTACTCCCGATGACATAGATAGTATCCGTACGATAACTGGTTCCATTAGAAATAAGATCATTAGCTAAGATAAATGAGCCCTATGAAAAAGTTAATCTTTTTTATTTTATCAATATTTATATTTATCACTTCGGATGCCATCGGGCAATGCAACGCGGAAAACCTCTCCAACGATTGTATTCCTAAACTTGCATCCGGCTTTAACTTTTTAAAGAGTTATAAGATTGATGGTGTAGGCGGATCCAAAGATAAAGTGGAATACTCCTATGTGTTCACCAAGGGAACGCAATATATGATTAACATTTGCGCCCCCGCTCAGCCTACCGATGGTATCATTGTCACCCTGTTCGACTCTAATCGTAATAAGGTGGCCTCCAGTAAAATCAACGGACAGTTTATCTCAGCTATTGCGTTTCCATGTAACGCTACCGGTATTTACTACATCCAGTATACCTTTGATGGCTCTGCCAAGCATTGTGGCGGTAGCGCCCTTGGATTTAAGCGATAATCGATCAACAAAGTATTAGTAATAAAACAACCCTGGCGCAATCGTCAGGGTTTTTCTTTGTTATATTCGTTATGAAAAGACATTAGCAGGAAAATAATAATCATGGAGGAATTTGATCTGGAATTCAACTTTAAAGCCCGGTATTATAAGTTAGGTGAGATTACTCAACAGACTAAACAACTATGGTTTGTACTTCATGGTTATGGGCAATTAGCCAAATACTTTTTACCTAAATTTGAAACGCTACAAAGACATAACATCTGTGTAGTTGCACCGGAAGGGCTTTCCCGATTCTATCTGGAAGATGTTACCAGGCGTGCTGCTTCAGGTGATATTCGCGTTGGCGCCACATGGATGACCGCAGAGAACAGGTTGATGGATATTGCCAATTACCTGGAGTATCTGCAGAAAGTATATCGCACAGTAGTGGATGATTCACACTCAGTACCCATTACACTTCTTGGCTTTTCACAAGGTTCGGCTACTGCATCCCGTTGGGCTATTAGCCATCCGGAAAACTATGAACGACTGATACTGTGGGCTGGAGTATTCCCTCCCGATATGGATTTTGAAAAAGGCCGCGAAATTCTTTCCCATAAGCAAGTGACCATTGTTTATGGAACAAACGATCCCTTTATAAACGAATCTCGTCTTTCTGAAATGACAAGCTTAACGAAAAGGCTTGGCATTAACGCTCAGGTAATGACCTTTAATGGCGGGCATGAGATCCATGGACCGACACTTACAGCGCTACTTTAAATTTCTTTTTTTACCATCGTGCTGCTCGCCTGAGCCGTAGGGAAAACCGTAATATCAGCTAACACTACATGATCAGGTTGTTGAAGCACCCAAAGAATAATTGAAGCAATATCCTGAGAAGTCAGGGGTTTATACCCTTTATAAACCGAACCGGCACGGGTTTCATCACCCTTAAAACGCACCAACGAAAACTCAGTTTCCACCAATCCCGGATTAATCGAGGTTACCTTTATTCCAAAGGGGTTTAAATCCATTCGCATACCCTTTGTTAACGCATCCACTGCAAATTTACTGGCAGCATAGACGTTACCATTCGGATAAACCTCCTTTCCTGCTATGGAACTCATGTTAATAATATGCCCTGTTTGACGCGTTACCATTCCAGGTATTACCTCTTTTGAAACATATAACAAGCCCTTTACATTAATATCAATCATCGCATCCCAGTCACGCACCTCTCCATGCTGAATAGGGTCTAAGCCATGGGCATTACCAGCATTATTGAGGAGTACATCAATAGACTTCCAATCCTCAGGAATGCTGTCAAACGCTTTTTTGACAGCATCCTGATCACGAACATCAAACGTAAGTGTTTTCACTTCAGTAAAATGGCCAAGCAGAGCCTTTTCCCGGGCCAGGCGGTCTTTCCGTCTCCCGCAAATAATGAGTTTAAAGTTATGTTTCGCTAAAAGATGTGCAGTGGCCAAGCCAATGCCAGACGTAGCTCCTGTAATTAAGGCAATGCGCTTGTTCATTATTGAAAGAGAAGATATACGGTAATGGTATTTGTATTAATTCGGCTTAGTGGCGCTCCGAACTTATTGGTTGTATTATCAAGGTGATTAATTATTCCTCGAGAAAAACGAATCTCTGGTGAAAACTTGAATAGTGGAAAATAAAGATCAAAACCTAATCCAGCTTCAAGGCTAAGGTTAAATGGAGTAATCTCTAATTGATCAGAGACATTTTCAATTTCTTTTTTGCCAGAAGCTTCAATACCGGGTTTGATACCACCAATCATATACATTCGAACATTACCTCTTCTCATCGATTTATACTTCACCAACACAGGAAATTCCACCATGGTTGTTTCCACCAATTCCTTTTCACTGGTTCCATCGGTAAACCTATACACCAGCGAATGCTCATAGAACGCCACCTTTGGAGTGATACGGAAATCCAGAAATTCGTGAGCGCGATAGTTAACTATAAAACCCAATGAAAATCCAGGTTTCCATTCAGGTGTTACAGCAAATAATGTATCAAAAGCCGGTGTAACGAATTGATCGCTGTAATTAACCTGATACGTTGTTGTGTGCAGTCCGATTAAGAACCCATAGGTAATTTTTCGCTTCTCATCATAATTCGGGTTGTTTTTCCTGGCCCACAGAAAGCTCTGTGCCTGACAAACACCAGAAAGCAACAAAAGCCAAACGATGACTACTTTTGCGCGATGTAAATGGAGCTTATTCCGAATGTAAGCGGTTTGCATGAAACGTTTTTAAATCCAATTTCTTTAAGTATTGCTAAAAAGTCCTCCCCATCTGGAAAGGCCTCCACCGATTCAGGGAGATAGGTATACGCTGCCTTATCGCGTGATATCCAACTTCCGATTTTAGGTAAAATGGTCTTAAAATAAAAATTATAGCCTTGTTTGAACGGAAATCGCTTTGGGCGGGAAAATTCTAAAATGGCCAACAATGCTCCCGGTTTCATTACCCGCAATATTTCTTTCAATCCCTTTTCCAGGTTTTCGAAGTTACGCACCCCAAATGCAACGGTTACAGCATCGAATTTATTTTGTTCAAATGGAAGATTCTCCGAATCAGCCTGAATCATTTCGATAATATGCGCTATTCCACGCTTATTCATCTTCTTGCGGCCAACGTCCAACATGCCTGCAGAAATATCTACTCCGATAATTTTATCCGGTTTCAGCGAAAGTGCCTGAATAGCAAAATCTCCGGTCCCGGTAGCTACATCCAGCAGAATCTTTGGTTGAGCTTGTTTTAACAAAGTAATGGCTTTTTTCCTCCAACCTTTGTCAATACCAAGGCTCAAGAAGTGGTTCAGGAAATCGTAACGGTGACTAATGCTATCAAACATCCGAGCCACTTGCTCCTTCTTTGTTGCCGTTTCGTCTTTATAGGGAACAACTTCCATAGTGCTAGTATTACAGAGAAACAATTTTGCGCGGCAAGTTGCTAATAAAAAGTAATAAAAAAGTGGCTGTCTCAAAAGTCAAAAAAATTGAAATATCATTACGGGCCTGCCTACCGAAGGCAGGCTTTGACCCGGAATCCCTTTTACCATAGCGTAATCGAAGATCGCGGCTCAGGGCCGCGATGACAGAATGACTTTTGAGACAGCCTCTTAATGCTCTTTGTGAGTTCCGTTAATTTGAAACAACCTTAAACTCTACCCTGCGGTTCAATTCACGGCCACCTTCCTCATCATCGTTGCTGGCCAAAGGCTTGGTTTTACCTAAGCCAACAGCTGTAATTCTTCGGGCATCAATGCCCTTCTTGGTAAGGAAATCCTTCACTGCTTCAGCCCTGCGTTGTGACAACGTAACGTTATAGGCAGCTGTTCCGATGTTATCGGTATGTCCGGCAATTTCAACCTTCATACCCGGATTTTGCTGCATCATTCGCTCCAGTTTGTTCAATTCATTATACGACTCCTGCTTAAATGTTGCCTTATCGAAGTCAAAGTAAATATTTCTTAGAATTGACACCATTCCGGTTTGAAGCTTACGTAATTCAATGGTACGTGTTACCTCTTTAGCCTGATCGGAGGCTCCGTCTAACCTTACATTTTGATTAACAAACATGTAGCCTTCACTTTCAACTGACAGTCTGTAATCTTTGGCTTCAGCTTCGCTTATTCTAAACTCAACTTTACCAGTTTCCTGGGCGGAAGAAGGAACAATAACATTGTCTCGTAAACCTTCCAGTCTGATCCGCGCATCAACCGGTTCCCTGGATTGTGCATCAATGGCGTTTACGATATAGCGCAAAGGAACGATTGTTTTTTCAACAACAGGGTCAGGATCTTTCTTGACAACAGGCTGATCAGGAATGGTTATCATGTAAATGTCATCATAACCTAATCCATCTTCACGCACAGAGGAGTAGTATGCACGTTTTCCATCTTTTGTACTGACAAAGAAAATATCATTATCAGGTGTATTGATGGGGTAGCCCATATTCTCAGGCTCTGACCACTCGTTGGTGGCTTCATCAAAAATAGTTTTGAATATATCGAAGCCGCCCATACCCTTTCTGCCTTTGGAGCTGAAGTATAACGTTTTACCATCATAATCAATAAATGGTCCATCATCATCTTCAGGTGTATTGACGTTAGGACCGAGGTTTTTCACACCTGACCACTCACCCTTTGAATCAAGGGTTGCCTTGTAGATATCTAATCCTCCAAAGCCACCGGGACGATTACTGGAGAAATAGAGTGTCTTCTCATCCGGTGAAATGGTTACCGACTTCTCTTCAAAACTGGAATTGATGATACCCGGAAGCGGAACAGGCTCGCCCCATGATCCATCAGATTTTCGCTCGGTATAATAAATATCACCACCATTATCGGTTTTATAAATGAAAAGCGTTTGACCATCGGCCGAAAAAGCCAGGTTTGAATCGTGATAGATAGAATTGACAACCGGTCCGATATTTTCTGCAGGTTGCCACACACCATTTACTTTTTTCGAAATAAAAATATCTTCAAAAGGTTTGTTATCTGTGTCCACATTTTGATTGATGTTTCCATCTCTCCTTCTTGAGGTGAATATAATTTCATCTTCATCAGCGTTGAGCACAGGTGCATAGTCATCCCATTCAGAATTTATATCGCGACTAATGTTAACAATGGAATAGTCCCTGGGATTATTGACAAATTCCAATCCGTTTTCACACTCCATGATATTTTTATCAACCGTGGAAATATCTACTTTATCCCGACCCTGATAATTGGGGCGATTACTTAAGCGATCTTTGTAGCGGTTATAGAAATCTATAGCTTTATCAAATTGCAAACCGAATTGATAGCTCTGGCCTATCAGATATTCAATATGGAACCGATATTCCGGATCTTGCTCATAAACGCGCATAAAATACTGAACCGCTAAATCCTTTTGGATAGTCATGAGGTGGTAGCGTCCTGCTTCGAAGTTTATGGTAAGATTTTCAGGATCCAGATCGGCACCAATGACGAGTACACCACGGATATCATTATCGGCCTGAGAGCCTTCACGCATTTCCTCGGCAAGCTTGAGATAATCCTCCGCTTGTTGTTTGATATCCTGACTATAGCTTATGAAGATAGTCCCTGCAACAGCTAGTAAAACCAGTCCATACCGGATGCTGAACATGCTAAAAATGGGTTTACGATTAATAGTAACTATAGAACTTTAAAAATAAGTATGCCAATATAGGAAAAACCTCTTTTAGAATAGCACAAATATCTCCCATAAAGCACTCAAATCTTACATTATTAGTATTTTGGGGTGAAAGCTTTACTTCAACCAAAAACCATGATTATCCGGGAGGCAGAATTCATATCCAGCATCACAAATCTAAGTGGCTTACCGGAGAAGAAATTACCGGAATTTGCCTTTATAGGCCGCTCCAATGTGGGTAAGTCCTCGCTAATCAACATGTTAACCGGCCGAAAGCAACTGGCCAAAACATCATCAAAGCCAGGTAAAACCCAAACCATTAACCATTATCTTATTAATGGAGCCTGGTACCTGGTTGACTTACCAGGCTACGGTTGGGCCGGAGTAAGCCAGGAAAAAAAAGCCGGTTTTGGAAAAATTATTGAAAACTACGTGAGAAAAAGCCCTAACCTGCACTGTCTTTTTATCCTCATCGACATACGCCTAAAGCCTCAACCCATCGACCTGAGTTTTATCAATTGGGCTGGCGCACAGGAGGTACCCATTGCTTTCGTTTTTACCAAGGCCGATAAACTTGCTAAAAGTAAAGTTGATCAAAACCGAAAAATGTTTGAACGAGAACTCTTGAACGATTGGGAAGAATTGCCACCCGGAATTATCACTTCTGCAGAAAAGAAAACAGGCAAAGACGAATTACTCACCTTTATCGGCCAGACCCTCAAAGTCAACCGCTAAAAGTATTAGTTTTGCGCCTCAGAAACGATTGAATTATGAAACTTGACGACATCGCTACGATTTCCGGGAAAGGTGGACTTTTTAAAATTTTAAAACCTTCGAAATCGGGAGTAATTTTAGAATCACTGGATGAAGTAAAAACCAAGTTGGTGGCTACTGCACATCACAAACTTTCTGTTTTGAGTGAAATTTCTATCTATACCACTACCAAGGAAGGCACTATGCCCCTGGGCGATCTTTTAAGAAAAATAAACAAGGAATTCGGCAATGACCTGGGTCTTGATGCGGAAGCTGATAATGCAGAGTTAAAGTCATTTATGAAATCGGTACTTCCTGAATATGATCAGGATCGGGTTTATGTTTCCGACATAAAAAAATTAGTGCGTTGGTATGGTGTGCTGCACGTTCAAGCACCCGAAGTTTTTACCGAACCAACCGAGAATGCTGAAGATGAAAAAGCTTAATTAATACTGTTCAGCCATCTCCACCATATTCTTTGAGCCCACATAAAATGGTGTTCGTTGATGTAGTGTGGAAGGCTGAATGTCAAGAATTCTTTCTTTACCATTAGTGGCTTTTCCCCCGGCCTGCTCAGCAATAAAGGCTAATGCGTTACATTCATAAAGTAGTCGCAATTTTCCGTTAGGGTCTTTTGCGGTTGCCGGATAAATATAGATTCCACCCTTTAATAAGTTTCTGTGGAAATCGGCAACTAATGAGCCGATGTACCGTCCGGTATAGCCTTCATCTTTACAGAAATGAAGGTAATTGCGAACCGCTTGCGAAAAAGATTTATAAGAGCCTTCGTTCACAGAAAATATTTTTCCATTAATGGGCTGTCGCATAGTTGGGTGCGAAAGAAAATATTCACCCAGCGTAGACTCATAGGTAAACCCATTTACACCATGACCGGTGGTGTAAACCAGAATGGTGGAGGAACCGTATAAAATGTAACCCGCGGCTACTTGTTCTGATCCTTTTTGTAAAATATCTTCCTCTTGTATGGGGGTACCGGGTTTACTCTTCCTTCTATAGATTGAAAAGATTGTTCCGATGGAAACGTTTACATCGATATTGGATGAACCATCCAACGGATCGATGGCAATTACATACTTACCATCATTGTTAAGATCTAGATAGCTTTCACTTTCTTCTGAAATAAGGGCACACGCCTCTCCTCCTTTCATAAGCGCACGTGTAAAACGGATATTGGCCAGTACATCAAGCTTCTGCTGTTGCTCACCCCCTGTATTGGTTGAGCCGAGCGAACCTAAAATATCAATTAAGCCAGCTTTATTTACTTCACGATTAACCACTTTTGAGGCCAACGCGATATCACGAAGTAATTGTGATAGTTCGCCACTGGCGTAGGCGAACTGATTTTGCTTGCTTTTAATAAACCTATCAAGTGCACTACCAATGGGTTCGGCTATTCGGGATTCTTCCATGATTGGGATTAAACTTTTTTACGTTGATCTTTACTGCCTGTAAAATTAACCTGCAAACGATTTAGAACAACCAAATATGAAGGTTTTTAAATTTGGAGGGGCCTCCCTTAAAAATGCGCAAGCCGTACGCAACATGAGTGCTATTGTTCTCGATTATGCCGAAGGACCACTATTGGTGGTCGTTTCTGCCATGGACAAAACCACAAATGCCTTAGAACAGGTTGTCCGTAATTTTTTAAAGGGCGTAAACTATAAATCAGGGATCAGCAACATTTTCGGGTATCATCAAACATTGGTGAACGAATTGTTCGAAAATCCCAAGGAAATACTAACCATACTGGACGGTTTAGCCTCACAGCTTACTGAAAAACTCCACATACCTGGTGATGAAGACAAACTATACGATCAAGTGGTGTGCTTCGGTGAAATTCTGTCGTCTGTAATTGTTCATCACTATCTGGCCACTATGGGTATAAAGAATACGTGGAAAGATGCCCGTCAGTTGATTTGCACCGATAGTACCTACCGGGAAGGAAAGATTGTATGGGCATTAACTGAATCCAACATAATCTCTCTGAAGCAAGAGCTAGTGAAAATGACTCTTTTCAAATGCTATCGAGTGGAAGCATCAGTTCTAAAGAATTAACACCTTTAGTGAAACTCTTAGCCAATCGTTTACAGATTTCTGAATTGATGGCGTTTAAGATGGTGCGTA
>CAZQXC010000069.1:0-13475 GCA_964597075.1 uncultured Roseivirgaceae bacterium
TATTTGAGCAACCAACAATTGGTTGACTCTGATTTGAAAAAGGCACAATCTATCATTAGCAGTAGCTATAGCGGTGAAGCTGTTGCTAATCGATGGTCAAATTTGATAGAGCAAATTACCGGGGGATAGTGATAATGATGGGATTAAATAATCTCTGGAAGCGTAAACCGATAGTGCTAATATTCATGCACTTAATGCAAGATTTGGATATTGTTTTACCTATAATAGAAAAATTAAAAAAAAGAGATGATTTAGAGTTGAAAGTTTGTGTAATCGATGAGTTATTAAACCAATCACCAAGAATAGGTGAGGCTTTAGAAAAATTAGAAATCAATTTTTCTAAAGTTTCGCGTTTGGGAGTTTTGACAAGACTAGAACCAAATCTTGCTGGTGTTAAAGCTGTAGTTACTGCTTCTGAAACGACTGCTTCTCCCCATAAAGCAGCTTATACTTTGACAAAGCGAGCAAACAGGGCAGGGATATTTACTTATACTTTGCAGCATGGATTTGAGAACATTGGTTTAACTTATTTTGATGAGGTTCATACTGTTGATTCGATTAGATTTGCCTCTCAAAAAATACTAACTTGGGGTAATACTAATTTGCTCTCAGTTCAAATACCTCCAGAAACTAAAAAACTTTGTGTAGGGGTAGGATGTCCCAAAGATATTGACTCTAATAGCAAAGAAATTCACATCTCAAAGCAGCGTGAATACCTGATTGCTATATTTGAAAATTTGCATTGGCATCGGTATGACGATAACTACAGACAAAATTTTTTAAGCCATCTTGAAAAAACTGCTCTTAGTTTTCCTAATACCACTTTTTTAGTTAAGCCACATCACGCTGGATTGTGGTTAACAAATAGGTACAAGGGTTCTTTACCGTCTGCGGATAACTTAGTTATTGTTAATCCGAAACTTCCAGAATGGGAGCCATTCACAGCACCAGCTATTATTCAAAATGCTGATGGTGTGATTACTACACCTTCAACAGTCGCACTTGATGCAGCTCGCATGGATTGTCCCGTAAGTGTAGTCAACTACGGGTTAGAACTTGCTAATTATGCTCCTCTTTCACAAATTAATAATCAAGAAGACTGGACTTCCTTTGTAAAACAAATACAGTCTCCTGAAGAGAAAGTAAAAGTTCAAAATCAAGCACGTCAATTTGTAGACAAAAATATTATTGCTGGAGATGCAATTGCACGAATAATTGATTTGATTAAAGCAGATATCTCGACAAAAAATATTTATAAGCACAAGCTCATTAGTGTCGGAGGTTATAAAAATGGATGAAACAGTTAGAGTCTACGTGGGAACTGATAGAAGTCAAATTTTAGCAGTTAAAGTTCTCGAACATTCTATAAAAAGGCACACAAAATTGGATGTAGAAGTCCATCCAATGTTAGATTTACCAATCAAAAAACCCTTAGATCCAATAAATTGGCAAAGAACAGGTTTTTCATTCAGTCGTTTTTGCATTCCAAAATTATCAAACTACTCCGGAAAAGCAATTTATCTTGATGCCGATATGTTGGTTTTTCAAGATATTAGTGAACTTTGGAATATAGATTTTGATGGAGCTAAAGTCGTCATCCAAGAAGAAATTCCCGAACAATACAAAGATACTCAAAATAAATTAGGGGCACCCGCGAAAAGAAAAAAACAATGTGCGGTAATGCTTTTAGATTGTGCAAGATTAGATTGGAAAATTGAAAATATAATCTATGAGTTAGATAAAGGTGAATACGATTACGAAACATTAATGCATGAACTATGTATCTTGGATGAAAAGCAAGATATTAAATGCGGAGTTCCTTTTAAATGGAATAGTTTAGAGCATTACGATGAAAATACTTGTTTAATACACTATACCGATATGGCAACTCAACCTTGGGTATCTTGTAAAAATCGGTTTGGTTATCTGTGGTTGAACGAACTAAGACTGATGTTAAACAATAATTCGATTTCTATGAGTGAAATTCAAAAAGAAATTGACTTAGGATTCTTTCGACCATCTTTAATTAGGGAACTAAAATACGGGCAGATTATTCCTGGTTTTTTACAGCCTTTTTTCCATAAGTTAAATGAAGCTTTAGATAAAAAAGGTGACTTTAAACCACATCAAGAAGTTTATCGTCTTAAAAAGATACGCAAAAAAGCAATGAAAGATTATAAAGAATCGCAATTAATCAATTAAACCAGCAGACAAACTTTATTTTCAATCGAATATATGAGTAATATTCATCGCTATCAATGCTTTCTGATTACGGGAGGTGCAGGATTTATTGGTCGAAAGCTAGCACTGCAATTAGCTAAAAACTTAGAAAATAGAATCTGGGTTATAGATAACCTTAGTCCTCAGATTCATGGTGAAGATATTCAAGAACCTATTTTTCCATCGAATATTACTTTTGTACGTGGAGATATTAAAAATCGAAATTTAGTTGAAAAGATTATACAAGATTCTCAACCAGAAGTAATTGTCCATATGGCTGCCGAAACAGGTACGGGACAATCAATGTATGAAATTACTCGCTATTGTGACGTAAACATTTTAGGTACTTCTATATTACTAGAAACTATCAACAAACTTGGGGCTAATTTTAAACGTTTTGTGTTACCATCATCGCGAGCAATTTATGGTGAAGGAGCATATCGAGAATGCAAAACGAACAAGTTAATAGTTCCTCCTGGAAGAACTAATGAAGCAATGCGCTTGGGAAAGTTTATTCCAACTTCTAGCAATGGAAATCAATTAGAACCAATTCCAACTTTGGAAGATATTCCACCTGCTCCTTCTTCAATTTATGCTTCCACAAAATTGATGCAGGAATACTTAGTAACTCAAGCTGCTGCAAATGCATCTTGGGAAGCTACTATTTTACGTTTTCAAAACGTTTATGGTCCCGGACAATCTTTGAATAATCCTTATACAGGTGTGTTGTCAATATTTTCTAGTCAAATTTTGCAAAATAAAAAGCTGAATATCTATGAAGATGGCAATATTGTCCGTGACTTTATATTTATTGATGATGTAGTTAGAGCAGTGGAATTAGCAACGCAAGCGAGCTTATCTCATGGAACAACAATAAATATAGGAAGCGGTCAAGCTACTACGATTTTAGAAGCAGCAAAAACTCTGCTCAATCTTTACGAAAAGCCTGAAAATAATTATCAAATTACGGGTGATTTTCGTGCAGGTGATATTCGTCATGCAGTTGCAGATATTAGTAAAGCAAATGAGTTATTAAATTGGCAACCAAAAGTTAGTTTAAAACAAGGTTTATTAGAACTGAGTTTTTGGTGTAAAAAAAATTCTAGCCTGAATGCCTGAATTATTTTTTATACATAATCCTTATTATTAAATAGCAAATATTTATGATAAATATACTGAAAAAAATTAAACTTTTTAATCCCGAACAAAATAAAAAATTAGAGAATAACTATGACATTGTAAATAGAAGTCAGAATAAAAAAAGTATCCTGATATTTGTAGAGAACCTCAACGCTACTTACTATCTTAGTTTTCATTATGTGTTGGAATTACTTCATCAACAGGGAGAAATAGATTTTGTTGTTCTATCGAGTAAAACTATACTTAACTACTTAAATAAGCAAGGTTATCAAATCGATTCATTTATCAATAAGGTATTAGAAGATATTAAACCTCAAACAGTTATTTTTAGTCGTTACGGGTTGCCTTATGGTAAATTGATTTGGCAAAGTTGCCAAGAAAAGCAAATTAATACTATTTACCATATTGATGATGACTTATTAAATATACCTTTGTCTTTGGGACAAAAAATTCAAAAACAACATGGAAGTCAAGAAGTTATTCAAGAGCGTGAATATTTACTTTCCCAGGTGGATTTGATTTATGCTTCAACTGATTATTTAGATAGGACATTAGCCAAACGTTTCCCTCACCAAAAAGTTTTTTCTGGTATCTATGCTCCTTACTTAGAAAGTTTTATCAATAAAAGCACAATTCCCAAATCAAATGATTTGACAATTGGTTATATGGGTTCAAAAGGGCATATAAATGATTTAAAAATGATTGCTCCTGCTATCTCTAAAATATTAAATGAATATCCTCAGATCAAATTTGAAACATTTGGTACTATTTCTATTCCAGATGAATTGAAATTATTTAGCGATAGAATTACTTCCCACAAAGTTAAACTAAATTATTCACAGTTTCTCCAAAAGCTTTACGAACTAAACTGGGATATTGGGTTAGCACCCCTTGATAATACTGAGTTTAACCAATGTAAAGCTCCTACCAAATTTATAGAATATACAGCTTGCGATATTCCTACGGTTGCTAGTAATGTGAGTGTTTATAATCGATTTACTGACCGAGAAGAAGTAATTCTTGCCGAACCTTCACAATGGTATGAAAAAATTAAATTATCAATAGAAAGTAGCGATGTTAGAAAAACTTTATTAGAAAATGCAAAAGCCAGATGCGAAAAAGAATTTAATTTAGAGATATTAGAAAAGCAAGTTTGTCAAGTTCTCAAAATTGGATAAAAAATTAAGTTAATTACAACAGTTAAATTATGAATTTTGCTTATGCTGTTCAATTCGATTGAGTTTTTCTTATTACTAATATTTTGTTTACTATTTTATTGGTGTTCCCAATCAATTATATGGCGGCAAAATATATTATTGATATCTAGCATTATATTTTACACATACTGGTTTCCTCCTTATTTATTGTTATTCTTGATTATAGCATTACTTACTTATATTTGTAGTTTAAAAATAGCCTTTACAGCACAAAAATGGTTATTTTTTGGAGTAAGTTTTCTTCTTGGAATACTCGGTTTATTTAAGTACACTAATTTCGGATTAAAAATTATTCAAGATATTTATCAAAATGTAGGTATAGACTTAATTATTAAAACTATAGATATAAGATTGCCATTAGGAATTTCATTTATTGTTTTTCAATTAATTGCTTATTTAGTAGATGTGAAGCGTAAAGAAACTGTACCGGAGAAAGATTTACGTGTTTTTATATTGTTCTTAGCATTTTTTCCGCAACTTATTGCAGGTCCTATATGCAGAAGTAATCAATTAATTCCACAGTTAAAAGAAAAGAGAAACTTTAGCTTATATCAATTCACTGGTGGTTTAGTTCTGATAATGTCCGGACTATTTCTCAAAGTTGGATTTGCTGATGGTTTAGCTCCCTTTGTAGATTCAGTATTTAATTCTTATGAAAAATTTACTAAAGCAAATATATTATGGGCAACTTTAGGATTTGGAGTTCAAATATTTTGTGATTTTTGGGGATATTCTACTACAGCGATTGGATCTGCTAAATTGTTTGGTATCGATATTCCGATTAATTTCGACTTACCTTATATTGCAACTAGCTTGAGAGGTTTTTGGCGACGTTGGCATATTACACTATCTAATTGGCTGCGAGATTATCTCTACATTCCTTTAGGAGGTTCAAGACAAGGAAAGTTGCTAACAATACGTAATCTCATTATTACTATGAGTTTGTGTGGACTTTGGCATGGAGCTAGTTTAACCTTTTTACTTTGGGGACTAATTCATGGTTTATTTTTAGTGGTGGAAAGATTGATTGCTGATTTATTCAAATCGCTTGAGAAAAATGTAGTTGGAAAAATCATCAGTTGGATATGGGTTCCAATTGGATGGTTGATTACTATTTCTTTCGTGAATTTTGCCTGGATTTTATTTAGAGCTAATAGCTTAAAAGATGCGGTAGCAATATTCAGAGAATTAGGAAATTTCAATACATCTATCAATTATGAATCACCTCCTAGCAGTTTTTTGATTTTGTTATTTAGCTTTGCTTTGCTTCACATACCAATTAACAAATTAATGAATGCTATATATTTAGGAAAAATTTGGTTGGGCTGGCGATTTGTGATGGCAGGATGGTTTTTAATCCTATCAATTGTCATATCATCAGGAGAAAATATACAGTTCATATATTTTCAGTTTTGAGCTTTGAATTTTAAGGAAATTTTGTAGTTTTAGGAGTAAATAATCAATTATGGAATTTAGTACTATTAGCCCGGAAGAAATTCGTCAAGGTCTTGAGAAGTTAGAATCAACTATTCCTTGGGCACATTATTTTAATTTTGGAAATGGGATTGAAACAGTTTCACCTCAAGAAGAAAAATTTTATAAGAAAGCTGTAGGTTTGGGTAAACTTGGCAATCTACTTATAGATGTAGTCCCATTAAATTGTCGTCGTGGCAATATGAAGGATTTGCGGGTACTCGATTTGGCTTCAGCAGAAGGAGTACATTCTATTACTTTAGCTCAAGCAGGTGCCAATGTTTTTGGAATAGAAGGTAGAGAACTTTATGTGGAAAGAGCTAAATTTGTCGCAAAAGTTTTAGGTGTTAAAAATGCTCGTTTTCAACAGGGAGACGTTCGCAAAATTAATCCTTCGGAAGTCGGTACTTTTGAATGTGTTTTATTCTCTGGGATTCTGCATCATTTGGGTCAAAATTCTTTTGAAGAAATGTTGAAGACATTAGCAAGTCTAACTGAAGATACTCTGATGATTTACACTCACGTTAGTACTGCAAAATCAATAGAAAGATTTAATTTGAAAGGTCCTGTAAGAACTGAAAGTGGCTATGAGGGGTATTTATTCCGCGAACACAAAGATAATGCTTCTGAAGAACAAAGATATCGTAAAGTTAGAGCTTCTCTCGATAACACATTTTCCTTTTGGGCTACAGAAAAATCTTTAATTGATGCTTTAACTAGTGTTGGGTTTAAATCAATTTCTAAATTGATGAAGCCCCATTTATTTAACTGGGAAGAAGCCTCATATCGACTAATAATTGTAGCTAGAAAATAAATCATGCTGAGAAAACAAACTATTAATAGATCTTGGCTAATAGTCATAATATTTTTTATATTACCTTTACTATTAGTAGAGATTTGGGTTAGCCAAGATTTATTCAATTATGTATCCTACACCAACAGTCAAAACATGGACCCTCAAATGAAATATTTTGGGGGCAGAAATGATTGGGAATTTGTTGCTTTAGGAAGTTCAGAAGTAAAATGGGGAATTCAACCAACACAAATTGAAAAGGCTTTAGCAACTGAAGATATCTCAACTTCGGGATTTAATTTGGGTTTTGATGGATTTAATGAAAACTTTTATTTATCAATATTACCTTTTCTGAAGCTTCCCAAGCGTCTTCCCAAACTTAATTTAGCACTAATTGGAATCAATTTAATTGAAGAAAAACAAATATTACCTAGTAGTTTTAGTGAAGGATATCCTTGTGATGGTATCTTGCAACGTGCCATATTAAAATCAGCTTTTGCTAAAGATTATAATTTATATCATCTATGTCATTCTAAAAGCTGGAAGCAACCTTTAATAGAGCCGATAGAAAATATAAGTAAGATTGTTAGATATCGTCAAAGTTTGCGGACTTTCATTCTTGGTAATGCTCGTTCTCAAGATTTTATTGGGACTATAAGTAATAATTTAAAGCAGTATCCTAATGGCTTTCATGCTCATAAATCAGCTAAAGATAATAAGGATGAAGTAAAAGTTGATTATGAGAGGTTTTTAGCTCAGGAAAAGACTCATCCCCAGCTATTTCAACCGATGAAGTCTGATGCTTGGTCTAATTTGCTCCAACCAAATGGATTTTTTGAGCGCTGGGTTAACTATTTTGTTGAAAATCAAGTATTACCAGTGTTTTTTGCTTTACCAACTAATCCTTTGATGATTGATGCTCAACGCAGAAGAGAAGATTATGAGCGCAATAGTAAATTAATGAAAGATTGGGCAAAGAACAAAAATGTTGTGTTTATTGATTTAGGTATTTTATATAATTATGACAAATTAATTGACTATAGCGACCATCGACATTTAAGTGGAGTTGGAGGAGAGCGTTATTCTTATGAATTGGGGAAAGCTTTAGCTAAAAATCCCCAGGTATTGACGGCGTTTTCTAAATAGTTACATTTATTAAGTATTTTATTGAGTATTGATTATGAATTTGATTAATATGGCGCAACGCCAAGACCGCAATCTTATATTATCAGATACAGTGAAACTAGCTAAAAGAAAAGTTGACGGCACTCTTTATCGTGGCTTTGATATTAAGCCTTCAAAATTACCGCAGGTTCTGATAAAAAATATCTTTAATTGGTATCCATTTTGTCAGCTTAATCAAGTTACGGGTTGGCTCGTGCAGTCTTTAAAAACAAATACCAAAAATAAATTTGTCGAAATACACCTTCAAGATGAAGATGGTTCGATAATTGCTTCAGAAAAAACTTATCTAGGTTCAAAACCAGTCCCAGTAAAATTTCCCAATGGCTTAAATAATCTACGTAATTTCCATCAATATAATCTTGTTATAGAAGTTCCTGAATCAACAAAAGAATCAGTTTTTTTTATTGTCCACGAAGTTTTAGAACGTTCTGAAATTCTATCTCTATGTAAAGGCAAAGGAGTTGAAATTGGTCCCGGTAATAATCCGCAAGTTTTACCAAAAAAAGAAGTTGATGTTACCTACGTCGAGCAATATCCCCCAGAAGAATGGAATACTCTTTACAATGAGAACGGCAAATATTCTGTAGACCCTAAACTTTGGTCACTTTACCAGATTGGTGAAGCTGATTCCCTACCTGTACCGGATGAAAGCTTAGATTTCATTTTTTCCAGCCATGTTTTCGAACACTTAGCAAATCCTCTAGGTTATCTTGAATATTGGCACAGCAAGCTTAAGTCAGGAGGATTGATATTAGCTGTTGTTCCCGATGTTGCTGGATGCAAAGATTATGTTTATCGTCCTTGTTCTCTAACTGATTTACTAAAGGAGTACAATGACAAAATTATGGAACCAACTCTAGAACACTATGTCCGATGGGGAAAGTATCGAGCACCTGGTAAAGACCCAAAAACTTTTTACGAAGCAAAACGTTCTATTCACGTACATTTTTATACTAATAGCAACATGGCTGAATTACTTGATTATGCCGTTAAAAAGCTCGGTTTTTCTTGGTTTAATATTCGGCATACTCCCAATCATAAAGACTTTTATCTTGTTTTAGCTAAAGCTTAAATTCAATTTTAAAGCTTCATGATTAAATATTTTAATTATACAATTAGATAAAAATCACAGATAAAAATAAAATTAAATTTGACTCGGCAAAAAGAGAAGAGATAAACAGGAGTTAATTTGAATAAGGTTCAGATACGGGAAACATTATATACACCTAAAAGTCAGATTTTACATCCTCTAAAGCTATTCAGAGAAATGTATGGTGACTTGTTCGCTTCTCGTGAATTAGCATGGCGTTTACTTGTGAGAAATATTAGAGGACAATATAGACGCTCTTTTTTAGGAATTACTTGGGCTATTATACCTCCTGCTTTAACAGCAGCGGGATTAACATTTGCTAATAACACAGGAGTTTTAAATATAGGCGAAACTGATATACCTTATCCCGCTTACGTGATGCTTGGTACGGTTTTATGGCAAACCTTTTTAGAAGCACTTAATTGTCCTCAAATAGCAATAAATACTTCACGTCCGCTGCTTGCTCAAGTAAAATTTCCTCATGAAGCGATTATTTTGACTCAACTGGGGCAGATATTATTTGATTTAATAATTAAACTGGCCTTTGTTATCGCTTTATTCATTTTATTTCGCGTATCTGTAAGTTGGACAATAATATTATCGCCAATTGCTATGATCAATTTAATTATATTAGGAACAGCTATTGGTTTATTACTAGTTCCTGCCACTAATCTAATTCAAGATATATCTAGAGCAATGGAAGTAATAACTCTAGCTTGGTTCTTTTTGACTCCAGTAGCTTATCCTACTCCAGATAATCCCATCTTGAATTTCATAGTTAAGCTTAATCCAGTCACACCTTTACTTGTAACAGCAAGAGAATTGATAACTACAGGAGTACTTTCACAACCTTTTAGCTTTATTATTGTGAGTGTAATTGCTTTGATTGGACTAATTTTAGGTTGGTTGATTTATCGTCTTGCTATGCCTTATTTAATAGAGAGGATAAGTTAAGCATGACTAGTAAAGCGACTGAAAATTATTCGACATCATCTCAGATGAAAGATGATGATACGATTATCTCAATACAAGATGTTTCCAAAAAATTTTGTCGCAGTCTTAAACAAGCTTATGTTTATGGTTTAAAAGATATTACCGCAGAAGTATTTGGTACTTCCAGAGGAAGTCATGCATTAAGGAAAGGAGAGTTCTGGGCACTTCAAAATGTCAGTATTGATGTTCGTCGAGGTGAATCTTTAGGTTTAATTGGTGTTAATGGTAGCGGTAAAACCACTCTTTTAAGAATTATTAGTGGTTTGATTAAGCCAGATACTGGTTCTATAAGAATAAGAGGTCGTATTGCTGCATTGATTGCTCTCGGTGCGGGCTTTAATCCTTTACTGAGCGGTCGAGAAAACGTCTACGTAAATATGTCTATTTTAGGTCTTTCTCGCCAAGAAATAGACGAAAGTTTCCAGAGCGTGCTGGATTTTGCTGAAGTATGGGATGCAATCGATGCTCCTGTCAGAACATATAGTTCTGGTATGAGAGCTAGACTTGGTTTTGCTTGTGCTATTTACACGAAACCAGATATCCTTTTGATTGATGAAGTTTTAGCAGTAGGGGACGCTAGATTTAGAACAAAATGCTATCGCAAGTTAAATGAATTGAGGGAGAAAGGAACATCATTTGTTTTAGTTTCTCATAGTTCTAATGCCATTTTGAATATATGCAATACTACTGTTTACCTCTCTAAAGGGAATGTAGTAATGTGTGGAGAAACTGATTTAGTGATGAGCAAATATGAGGAGGATTTGCTTAAGATTGGTTCTGAATCGGGAAAAGGAGCTATGGCTGATATTAGCGATAATTCTCATAATACCGAAGAGTTGCATATACTTTCTATTTCATTTCAGGACGATAAGGGAAATATTCTAAATACACTTGTCAGCGGCAAACCGGCTTATTTGTATATCAGATGTAAAGCTTATAAAATGGTTGATAATGCGATAGTCGGTATCATCATTAGGGATATTAGCAATCAGCATGACAGCATATTGAGTATTAATAGCGAAAGAGATAAGCAAACTTTAGAAATACCACCAGGAGAACACGAAATAAAATTAAAGATGCCCTATTGTGGATTGAAACCGGGGATTTATACGATAAAGCTTAATATAAGCAAACGTCCTTTCTATGTATACGATATGATTGAATCCTTTAGATTTGAAGTCCGCAGAAGTAGAAATATGAACCAATGCCATTTTTTCCAACCCCGTAGTTGGGAAATTGAAGAAGTTAAAGTTGAACGTTAAGCTTGAAGCTTAAAATTGAAACTTAATATTTAAACTGAATATATATTGTAAATTTATGATTACTCAAAAAATTGATTCATGTAGTCCTTTTCCTCACGACTTTCCCTATGAGGAAATATATGCCGAAAGAATACCATTACTACATATATTTAGAAGTGCTGTTGCCGATTTATACAGCAATCATGGTGGAAGAAACCTTTTATCTGTAAGTTTACGTAATTTTGCATCCCTATTATTTTCGTCCCCAAACTATTTAGCTGTAGAATGTGGAGTTTATATGGGACATAGCTTAATCGCTTGCGCTCAAATAGCTAAGATGTATGGATTACCAATACATATTTATGGTTTAGATACGTTTGCCGGGCTTCCAGAGCTTTCAGAAGTTGATAAGCTTTATGCTTCTAAAAACGTACTGAAAAAATCTGATTTCTTATTTGCAGATACTTCTATTCATCAAGTTGAAGATAGAATCAAAGAAAAAAAGTTATCGAACTATATTAGTTTAATTCCTGGATTGTTCAGCGATACACTTAGTAAACTTCCAGATAAAAAGTATTTTTTTGTTAATATCGATTGCGACCTTTACGAACCGCATTTGGAATGCTTAGAGTTCTTTTATCCCCGCATGGAACGGGGTGGAATTATATTTTTTGATGATTATCATTCTGTTGAATTTACTATGGCACGTAAAGCTATAGATGAATTTATGGAAGGTCGTCCCGAAAAACTTTTCCATCTTCGTTTTGGGGAAGAGCGTACAAATCACACAAAAGCTTTTATTGTTAAGTATTAATTCAGCAATTCGACTATTAATACAAAGTTAACCATGCAGAACTTTTTGAAAAACTTTATGAGAAAATCAATCGAGTCAAACAACTCAGTAGAGAATGATATTAGTGAAGAAAAACCAGAAATTTTCAACACGGGAGACACTGCTACATCTTCTGAATGGTCATCTGGAGAAGCTTCATTTACTCATCGAATTTATAAAGATTACGAAGAGTATAAAGAGCATCAACGTTCTAAACTTGGTAAAATTAATCTAGTTAATTATGATATAAAATATCGAGAATCTCTGGCAAATAGACTTAATGAATTAAGTATATTGAAGCGAGGAGATAATATATTATGTTTGGGGACACGCATTGGTACTGAATGTAAAGCATTTATTGATGTGGGATGTTTTCCTATCGGAATTGATTTAAATCCTGGGGAAAAAAATTCTTATGTTGTTCATGGTGATTTTCATGATTTACAGTTTGCCGACGCATCTGTTGATTATGTTTTTACTAATTCATTAGACCATGTATTTAACTTTGATAAGGTAATGGCTGAAGTTGTTCGAGTCTTGCAACCAAAAGGCGTATTTATTGCAGAAATCGTTGCTGGGACAAAAGATGAACATGGACGAGAACCGGGTTTATATGAAAGCTGCTGGTGGGAAACAGTAGAAGATGTAATCGACAAAATCATTGATTCTGGTTTCTTGCTAGAAAGAAGGGAAAGGTTCTCTTATCCTTGGGGTGGAGATCAACTGCTATTTCGCAAATGCTAATTTATTTGTCAATATTTAGTATTTCTTTGAATAATTTGGATAAATCTATTAATTTGCCATCTATAGCTTTAATAAATACTTCAAGAATTACGCAGCGATAACGGAAAATATAGTCTTGTAGATATTGAGAGCCAACCCTTCTTAATTTGCTGGACTTCATAAGTCCTAGACTTGTTAAATCAAATTTATTCTGATACTAATTCTTTATCTTTATAAAAGTATATGGACAGGATTCTCTTTCTGTAAGATTAGTGCGGAGCAAATACAGGCAGCCGTAACAGTTAGCAAATGAAGCGTATCTTGGTATATAAAAGGTATAAAATAGTGTGAATACCACAAATATGCTATCAAATTTGATAAGTTCAAAGAGTAGTCATTTTTCACAAGTAGTTGAACTATTGAAATTAGAAGCTGATGCAATCACTAAAGCTGCAATTCGCTTAGAAGCACAGCAAGTTGATAAAGCGATAAATATTTTACATAAATCTTCAGGTAAAGTAATTTTAGCCGGTGTGGGCAAATCCGGTCTAATTGGACGTAAAATCGC
>CAZQXC010000070.1:0-13125 GCA_964597075.1 uncultured Roseivirgaceae bacterium
CACTCCAGTCCGTTTGCTTCATAGTGTGAAGTAATCTCATCGCGGATGTTATCAGGCACCTCCGGAATATCATCAAAACCTTCGAGTAAAGCTTTGATATAAAGTCCTGAGCCGCCACAAACCACCAGGCAATCGCGCTTTTCAAAAAGTACATAGATCAAGCCCAAAGCTTCGTCTGCATACTGTGCAGCATCGTATTCATTGGTTATGGAGTGAGAGTTAATAAAGTGATGAGGCACCTGGTTTAGTTCCTCTTGACTGGGTTTTGCAGTTCCAATAGTGAGCTCTTTGAAAAATTGCCGCGAATCAGCCGAAATAACCTCGGTATTGAACTGCCTGGCCACCCGGATGGCAACCGCTGTTTTTCCTACCGCAGTAGGGCCAACAATAACGATCAGTCTTTTGTGCTTTAAATCCACAGCCAAAATTACAAAGGCTGAACTATGAATAATGAATTTTGATTGTTGAATTAAGTTATCAATATGGTTTATCTTCGCCCCATTGTAAATAACCACTATGATTAAGTACACCGTTCCGTTTTTAACCAAACTAGAAGACCTGATTGCCGAGTCGGACTATACCTTGCGCTATGAAAAAGGCAACTTCAAATCGGGCTATTGCCTGCTACGAGAACAGAAGATCATCATTATCAATAAGTTCTATACTACCGAAGGTAAAATCAACGCCTTACTGGATATTCTGAAAACACTGGAGCTTAACACCTCCAGGTTTACCGAGAAAAGCCAGAAACTGTACGAAGAACTTACCCAACCAGAAGTTAAAGCTTGAAGATTACATTCCTGGGAACCGGAACCTCGCAAGGTGTACCCGTTATTGGCTGCACATGCAATGTCTGCTGTTCATTGGATTTTCGTGACAAGCGCCTGCGCACCTCCATTCACCTCGACATTGATGGCATCAGCCTGGTCATTGACACCGGACCTGATTTCCGGCAACAAATGATCCGCGAAGGCATCAGTCGTTTAGATGCCGTCTTGCTCACGCATGCTCACCGCGACCACACGGCAGGGCTGGATGATGTCAGGGCATTTAATTTCATGCAACAAAAGAGCATGCCGTTGTATGGTACCCCGGAAACATTAAGCCAGATAAAAAGTGACTTTGCCTACATTTTCGGACCCAAGAATTACCCCGGATTGCCCCAGGTAGAATTGCATACCATTTCTGAGGAAACATTTTCGCTGGGTGAACTTACCATCACTCCATTGCCGGTACTTCACTTCCAGCTTCCTGTTTATGGATTCAGAATTGGCAATTTCAGCTACATTACCGATGCCAAAATTATTCCTGATTCGACTATTCAGCGACTAAGCGGAACTGAAATACTGGTGCTGAATGCCTTACAACGCGAACAGCACATATCACATTTCAATCTGAACGAAGCCCTTGATATGGTGAATAGGGTAAAGCCGAAGAAAACATATTTCACCCACATCAGTCACAAGCTTGGCCTGCATGCCTCCCTGGAAAAAGAATTGCCTGATGATGTTCAGTTGGCATTTGACGGCTTAAGGTTAAGTTTGTAAAACTATACGCAGGTTTTCCGATTCCAACTCAGGTTCAACCGGAATCTTTAAAGATATGCACAATAACTACTTCTTCTTGCGCCATCTTTCTGCAGAACTTGGAAGTAACCTAAAGAGTTGTGTGGTATCGGAATGTTTTAGCCAAAATAAAGATGAACTGATTATACGGTTTGAAACATCGTCAAAACCTTTCTTCATCAAAGCTAGTCTGCTTCCTCACTTCTGTTGCCTTTCCTTTCCACGTGATTTTAACCGCGCCAGAAAGAACAGTGTTGATTTGTTTCAAGACCTGATTGGACAGCGGGTTATTGATGTGCCTCAGTATACCAACGAACGCTGTTTTTCTTTGGCGTTCAGCAATCAATATACCCTATTATTTAAACTGCATGGAAACCGGGCCAACCTGATTTTGTTCCATGATGATGAAGTCAAGGCATTATTCAGAAATCATCAGGTTGCTGACTGGGATCTTAAAACTAATCAACTGAATAAGGACATTGACTGGACTGAAGACGCATTTCAGAGAAATCAGAATAATCTCAAACAACACTTTTACACGTTTGGTAAGGTACTGTGGGGATATCTGAAAGAACGGAATTTTGAATCTCTTTCAACGAACGCTAAATGGAATGAACTACAAGCCCTGCTTCAGCAACTGGAAAAACCAACATTCTATATAGCCCGATTCAACAATCAGTTGATATTATCTTTAGTTAACATTGGAGATGTTATATCGAGTCATACAACACCCCTGGAAGCGATTCATGAATTTTTTACACGCTATTCAGTAGAGACAAGTTTTTATGCCGAGAAGCAGGCTATTGTTTCAAAGCTCCATACGCAATTAAAAAACGGTGAAGCCTACCTGGCTAAGACCTCGGCAAAACTCCATGAGATTGAAGCCGATGACCATTACAAAACCTGGGCAGATTTAATCATGGCAAATCTGCACCAAATAAAAACAGGAATGATTAAAATTACTTTGCCGGATTTTTATCATGAAAATAAACCTGTTGAAATTAAACTAAAGAAAGATCTGAACGCGCAAAAAAACGCTGAGGTGTATTATCGTAAATCAAAAAATCACCACATCGAAGTTCGGAAACTAAAAGAAGCTTTAGCTAAGAAAAATACTGAGTTAACAACCACCACCCATCAACTACACCAACTGGAAGCCGCTGAAAATCTGAAAGACTTAAGAACACTTGTGGATTCCTTCGGCTTAACAACGCCTGTTAATAAAAAAGAAATCAGCCTTCCGTATCACGAAACGGAATACCAGGGCTATAAAATATGGGTTGGTAAAAATGCCAAACAAAACGATGAGTTAACCTTACACCACGCTTATAAAGAGGATCTATGGTTGCATGCTAAAGATGTTGCTGGCTCACACGTGTTGTTAAAATACCAGGCGGGAAAGAAATTTCCCAAAGAAGTAATAGAACGGGCAGCTCAATTGGCTGCCTACCATTCCAAACGCAAAACCGACAGCCTTTGTCCGGTGGCTGTAACACCTAAAAAATTTGTTCGTAAACGAAAGGGCGATCCACCCGGGACTGTAGTGGTGGAAAAAGAAGAAGTTATACTGGTGACGCCTAAGCGTTGATTACCTACCCTTAATACGCCATCTTGATGATTGTCAGATATTTTTATGACAAGTATCAGGAGTTAATAAACCGTAAATAGTGATACTTGTACAGTATAATAACAAATTCAAAGCTAGAATTTTATGAAACGAATTTTGATTCCCACTGATTTTTCACCATGCGCAAAAAATGCTATCAAGGTTGGTGTTCAGCTTGCAGCCGAAACTGGAGCTGAAATTCTACTTCTTCATGTTATCTATACCACCCTGGGGCTAGAAGAAATACCCTCAAGATTAGCAGACTATCCTGAAGTTAAATCAGCTGTTGCAAAGGGGAAAAATGCACTACAGCGTGAAGTAGATAGTGCTTTACTTAAGAATATTAAAGTTACAAGTACCATTGATGTGGGTACACCATCGCAGATTATTCTGTGGACGGGCCGTAAATGGAAAAGTGATTTAATTATTATGGGTTCACATGGAACTGAAGAACTCAACAGTCCGTTTGTAGGCTCAACCGCCCAAAAAGTTCTTCGTGGCGCAGATAGTCCTGTTCTGTGTGTGCAGACAAATCATACCTTAAAAAACTTGAAGCAAGTAACTTTTGCTTCAAACTTTGAGCAAGGTAGTGAAAAGGCTGCCCTTACATTATTGGCGTTTGCAAAAACTATGAATGCAACTGTTGAATTATTGTACGTAAATACACCATTAAACTTCAAAGACAGCAAATATATTCAGGAGCGTTTTGATTGGTTTGTAAAAAATTCCATAAAACTTCGGTACAGCAGGGCGATACACTGCGATTATGATGTACAGAAAGGAATTGCTAACTACCTGGCCAACGCCAAAGATGGAATCGTAAGTCTGGTTACCCGTACTCGACAAGGGTTACCATCGTATACATTGGGGATTGCAGAAAGCGTAGCCTACGTTAGCCCGGTTCCAGTGTTGAGTGTAAAGTATTCGAAATAGCAAGAAGTCACTGGTCATTCATTGTTCACTAACAAAAAAATAATGGTAAACTAGTGACTAATGACCAATCTACTTCACAATATTAATCTTCAGTGTATTCGTTCTAAGCCTTTCCTGAATAGGCATACTGGCTAACGTAATAAAGATATCACCACTTTGCAAGTGGCCTTCCGTTTTCAAAATGGATTCCACATCTGCAATTGTCTCGTCTGTGGTGGTTATTTTGTCATAAAGATATCCACGCGCTCCCCAAACCAGATTAATTGTATTGATCAATGATTTGTTGGCTGTAAAAACAAAAATATTTGTATTAGGTCTATAGGAAGAAGATCGAAGGGCTGTATATCCAGAAGAAGTCATTCCTACGATAGCTTTTGCACCCACATCTTTGGCCAGCTTGCAGGCCGCCAACACCAGGCTATCATTGATGTATATGGGTGACTTCGGGTCGACCTCTCGAAAACGATAATAAAGATGCTCGTCCTTTTCAACAGCAGAAATGGTACGCACCATGCTACGGACAACTTCCAGGGGATATTTACCGGCTGCGGTCTCAGCCGAAAGCATTACCGCATCAGCTCCATCCAACACCGCATTCGCAACATCGTTGGTTTCTGCCCGCGTAGGTCGCGGATTTTCAATCATGCTCTCCATCATTTGAGTAGCCACAATTACGGGCTTGGAAGCTGCATTGCATTTTTCAATCAGCATCTTCTGCACCATAGGTACTTCCTCCAGCCATATTTCAACCCCCAGATCACCTCGGGCTACCATCACGGCATCAGTTGCCGCAATAATCTCGTCAATGTTACTGAGCGCTTCAGGCTTTTCAATTTTTGCAACAATTCGTGTAGTGGACTTGTGCTTTTCAATTATGCCCCTTAGAATTTTTATATCCTGTGCTTTGCGTACAAAGGAAAGCGCAATCCAGTCAAGATTATTCTTCAAACCAAAATCCAGATCTTTTAAATCCTTTTCGGTCAAGGAAGGTGCAGATACTTTTGTAAACGGAAGATTTATTCCTTTACGTGACTTCAGCGGCCCACCATAAATCACTTCCGTCACCACATCAATATCCCTGACTTCTTTCACCTTCAATTCAATTTTTCCATCATCAATAAGTATGGAATCTCCAGGTTTAACATCTTTTGGTAATAGCTGGTATGATGTACTTGCAATTTCCCGATTACCCACCAATTGACGAGTGGTGATTATAAATTCTTGTCCGCGCACCAACTCCACATCCGGACCGACTTCCTGTACACGTATTTTAGGGCCTTGCAAATCCAGTAGCAAAGCTACTGTTGTATGCATTTCAGTATTTAAGGCACGCACATTATCAATCACGTTTTGATGATCTTCATGCGTTCCATGCGAGAAATTTAATCGAAACACATCCACACCCTCTTTTACAAGCGCACGAAGCATTTCTTTTGTATTGGAAGCTGGACCAACGGTGGCAACAATCTTTGTTTTATTATAGGTAATCTTCTCCATTATTACAGGGGTTGTATAGCAGACTGCTTAAAAAATGAAATTATCCTTTGATTTCAGGGATGCTGTGGGAATGGCTGTGATTAACTCAACAGATTGAATTTCTTTTATCCCTTGCAACGCCATTGTGTTAAATTCCGCATCGTCTGAAGCGGTCAAAATTATAAAATCAAACCGAGGAAATTCAGGTACTAAAAAATACTTTCCAGTCTCATAATCAATTGGTTTGTTTTTAAACAGTTTCAATCGATTGATACGGGTTTCGTAGGCATAAAAAGAATAATATTTTTCCTGCTGATTTTTAAAGCCAACGGCCAAATCAGGCTGTCGGACAAGGTTAACACCTAACGTGCGGTTAATGTCCCAGGCCAGTTTATAGCCTTTTGAAGTAGAAATGATACCGGCCAGTTCAAAGTCATAATCATACGCGATAACCAGCTTACTTTTCTTCATTTTTACCCCAATTAAACAACATTTTGACCCGACCTGACAAGATTAAAAAAGTTTGACAATATTGCAGTAAATATCTTTCTTTGCACAGATTTTTAAATCCTAAAACTGTAAAAACATGTCTGAAATCGCACAAAAAGTAAAACAGATTATTATCGATAAACTCGGTGTTGAAGAATCTGAAGTTACTCCCGAAGCAAGCTTTACCAATGACCTTGGCGCTGACTCACTCGACACCGTGGAACTAATCATGGAGTTCGAAAAAGAATTCAACATCTCAATTCCGGACGATCAGGCCGAAAATATTTCAACCGTAGGCCAGGCAATTTCCTACCTAGAACAAAACGTTAAGAAGTAATTGAAGTCCTCCTTTTCCTTAATACACCTATTTGCTTATGACTTTAAAACGAGTAGTAGTCACAGGACTTGGTGCACTCACACCGATTGGCAATACACTCCGGGAATACTGGGATGGATTGAAGGCCGGTAAAAGTGGAGCTGCTCCCATTACCCGTTTTGACGCTACTTTGTTTAAAACCAAGTTTGCCTGCGAAATCAAAAACTTTGAGATCGGCAATTTTATGGATCGCAAAGAGGCCCGAAAAATGGACCCATTTGCGCAATATGCCATGGTGGTGGCTGATGAGGCCATCCAAGATTCAAACCTTCCGCTGCCTGAGCTAGACCCTAATCGCGTTGGCGTAATCTGGGGTTCAGGCATCGGAGGGTTGCTTACTTTTCAGGAAGAAGTAAAGTCATTCGCACAGGGAGATGGAACTCCTCGCTTTAACCCTTTTTTTATTCCAAAAATGATTGTCGACCTGAGTGCGGGTCATATCTCCATTAAATACGGTTTTCGTGGCCCTAACTTCGTAACCGTTTCAGCCTGTGCTTCTTCTACCAATGCGATTTACGATGCGTTTACCTACATCCGACTAGGAAAAGCTGATGTCATTGTTTCCGGAGGTTCAGAAGCAGCCGTATGCGAAGCTGGTATTGGCGGTTTCAATGCCATGAAAGCCCTTTCAGAACGAAACGATTCACCGGAAACCGCCTCGCGCCCCTATGATAAAGACCGGGATGGCTTTGTGTTAGGTGAAGGCGCAGGCGCATTGATTCTTGAAGAGTACGAACACGCCAAAAGAAGAGGTGCGAAAATTTATGCCGAAGTTATTGGTGGAGGTTTATCGGCCGATGCTTATCATATTACGGCTCCTCATCCGGATGGTGCCGGAATTACCAAAGTAATGGAGAATGCCCTGGAAGAGGCTGGCATCAAACCAGAAGCTGTTGACTATGTAAATACACATGGAACATCAACCCCCCTTGGCGACATCGGGGAAATTCGCGCGATCGAAAAAGTATTTGGAGAACATGTATTCTCCATGAACATCAGTTCCACCAAATCAATGACCGGACATTTACTCGGTGCAGCCGGAGCGATTGAAGCTATAGCCTGCATCCTGGCTCTTAAAGAAGGTGTTGTGCCCCCAACGATTAACAACTTCAATCCGGACGAAAATCTGGATTCAAGACTTAACCTTACCTTAAACACGGCTCAACAGCGCGAAGTCAATATTGCCATTAGCAATACCTTCGGTTTTGGCGGTCATAACGCCTCCATCCTCCTAAAGAAAGCCTGATCAGTAACCTATCGGTCGTTTAAATCCGTTTGATTACCTTAGAGGCTTAATTTTAGTTGACCGATCGCGTGTGGCGCCTACTTAAAATATCCAGCAAAAAATCACCGTCCGATAAAAAGCTGATTGCAGCTATTCAAACCATAGCAGGTTTTACCCCTAAAAATCTTGAACTCTATCGCCTAGCATCACGCCACAGTTCCCTGATTAAAGAAAATGGTGATGGTTTTAAGGAAAATAATGAACGGCTAGAGTACCTGGGGGATGCTATCCTTGGCGCTGCCGTGGCGGATTTCCTGTTCAAAAAATTTCCATATAAAAGCGAAGGCTTCTTAACTGAAATGCGATCACGAATTGTTAACCGCGAATCACTAAACCTGTTGGCGAGAAAAATTGGTATTGGTAATATTGTTCAGTACGATCAAAAAAATTCTCAGTTACAACAAGTTATCCTTGGCAATACACTGGAGGCGATCGTTGGGGCTATTTATCTCGATAGGGGTTATCGTTCTACCAAAATTTTTGTAACCAAAAAGCTCATCGCGCCAAACTATGATCTGGACGAACTTGTTAACACACAAACTAATTTCAAGAGCAGGGTAATTGAGTGGAGTCAGCGCGAAGGAAAAGACGTTCGTTTTGAAATTGTCGATATAAAAAAGAGTAAAATCCATAAAGAATTCACGGCACAGGTTATAGTAAATGATGAGGTCATCGGCAAAGGGTACGGTAACAGTAAGAAAAAAGCAGAACAAGATGCAGCTTACAAGACCTGTGAAAAATTAAGCATACTCACGGAAGCACCAATTCGTAATTCCTAACTTTATTATTCTTCATCTGTGACTATCAGACTAGCAGGCGCCACCGTAAATCAAACCCCTTTCGATTGGGAAAATAATACCAGTAACATTCTTTTCGCCATAGAACAGGCTAAAAAGAACGGTGTCAAAATTCTGTGTCTTCCTGAACTGTGCATTACCGGGTATGGATGTGAGGATACTTTTCTCAGTGAATGGCTTTCAGCCAGAGCATTTGAAGAACTTCTTAAAATTAAAGACTACTGCGCAGACATTACAGTGAATGTGGGTTTACCAATACGGATTGACGGCCTTACCTACAATGGATCATGCGTAATCAGTAATAAAAAAATTCTGGGCATAACCTTAAAACAAAACCTTCCTAACGATGGTGTTCACTATGAGCCGCGCTGGTTTAAACCATGGCCGTCAGGGCATGTGGTGACACTCAATAGAACTAATGAAACCATTCAAGCCGGTGATCTGGTGTACGAAGTTGATGGAATCCGCTTTGGTATTGAGATTTGTGAGGATGGATGGAGTAGGGAAAAAAGGCCTGGCTATAAATTTAAGGAGCGGGGTGTCCACTTGATTTTAAATCCAAGTGCCAGCCATTTTGCGATGGGAAAAAGCTTGAACCGTGAACAGGAGGTTGCGCTGGACGGCTCACTTCTTTTTTCATGTGTTTATCTGTTTTGCAATTTACTGGGCAATGAAGCGGGTCGCATGATTTATGATGGCGATATACTCATTGCACAAAAAGGAAAACTTTTGGCACAGAATATCCGCTTGTCTTTTAAACCCGTTAACCTGATTACCTGTGAGGTAGACTTTAAGACTGCCTCAAATAGTCAACAACTTCCATTAAATGATACAAAGGACAGAAATGAAGAACTCACCAAGGCCGTAACACTTGCCCTGTTTGATTACCTCCGTAAGAGTAAGTCAAAAGGATTTGTTCTCTCGCTAAGTGGTGGTGCCGATTCCGCTACGTGCGCAACGATGGTGGCTGAAATGGTAAGGCGGGCAAGTACAGCATTAGGATGGGAAGAATTTTGCCGACAAGTTGGTTTACAACATGTAAATCATGAAAAACAAGCTGTTCAGCAATTACTAACCTGTGCCTATCAGGCCACATCCAATTCATCAACCTCAACATTTGAAGCCGCTAAACAGCTTGCCGAATCCCTTGGGGCAACATTTTATAACTGGAGCATTCAACAGGAAGTAGATTCGTATACAGCAAAAATTGAGGACGTGTTGAATAGAAGAATGAATTGGAAAACAGATGATATTGTATTACAAAATATACAGGCCCGCTCACGGTCACCCATTATCTGGATGTTGGCCAACCTTAAGCAAAGTATTTTACTCACAACATCAAACCGAAGTGAGGCTGATGTAGGCTACTCTACCATGGACGGAGATACCAGTGGGAGTCTAGGGCCTATTTCCGGCATTAATAAGACGACCATACTCGATTGGCTGAAATGGGCTGAATACGAACTGGGCTATACCGGACTTCATGCTGTCAATCAACTTAAACCCACTGCGGAACTCAGACCGGCTGAAAGACACCAGACAGACGAAGATGACCTGATGCCGTACACGGTTTTAGGTGAAATTGAGAGGCATGCGATTCTGCTTAGAAAGTCACCGGTTGAGGTATTCGTGAGCATGAAAAGTCAGTTTGACGATCACGATCAGCTAAAAAGCCATATTCGAAAATTCTTTCGGCTTTGGGCTGCCAATCAATGGAAACGTGAACGGTATGCACCCTCCTTCCACCTGGACGAACTGAACGTGGACCCACGTACCTGGTGTCGCTTCCCGATTCTATCCTCAGGGTTTAAAGAAGAACTTGCCGAATTGGAAATGTTATAATTCCAGTAACATCATAATCTTGAACATTAAACCATAATCCATATATATTTACGTCCATGAATTTACTAAGCTATATCATCTGGAACGGAAGCCCTGATATTTTCTCCCTTGGGCCAATAACTTTGCGTTGGTACGGATTGCTTTTCGCGCTTGGTTTTTTACTAAGTCAGCAAATCCTTTACTATATCTTCAAAAAAGAGGGCAAGCCGGAAAAAGATGTAGATACGTTAACCATTTATATGGTTGTTGCCACCATAATTGGCGCACGATTAGGTCATGTTTTTTTTTACGAGCCTGCCCGCTACCTCGCAAATCCAATTGATATAATAAAAATATGGGAAGGTGGCCTGGCCAGTCATGGGGCTGGTGTTGCAATTTTTATTGCCTTGTGGTTATACGCCCGTAAAAATAAACCGGGTCAATCTTACTTCCAGACTCTTGATCGTATTGCAATTTTGGTTGCACTTACCGGAGCACTTATCCGTTTTGGAAATTTTGCCAATTCGGAAATTATAGGCAAACAAACGCATACGAATTATGGTGTTGTGTTTGTGCACAATATCACGCAAATACTAGAGCGCGATCCACAGGTGGAGAAAGTGAGTTATATGGCCATAGATAGCAGCCGATATAATTATGAATACCGTCCAATCAAATTACTGATTGAGTTTTCGAGAAGTCTTCAAGACGAACAACAAGTTCAAGCCTTTATTGCCGGAAGGCTTCATGATCAGTTACTGTATACATACGCCATACGGGAACACATAACACTGGATGATATTTTAGACATTGGGGTGGCCCAATTAGACGATGGCCGTTATGCAGCTGTACTAAGAGCCTATGCCATTGCACGACACCCCGCACAACTCTATGAAGCCGGATCGTGTCTTCTCCTCTTTATAGTGTTGTATTGGATGTGGAGTCGTCAAAAAGAGAAGCTTCCGCCCGGAAGAATCTTTGGGATATTCATGATTGTCCTGTGGGCACTCAGATTTTTATTCGAATATTTAAAAGAAGTGCAAGTAGATGCTGAAGTAGATTTTATTAATGCGTACGGCATAAATTATGGACAACTTTACAGCATTCCGCTTTTCATATTTGGAGTTGTCGTGCTTGTACTTTCGTTTAAATCCAATAAATCAAAAGAAGCTTTAAACGAAAAAAATCATTGATCTGGTGCTTCCCGTACAAACTAACTATACTGGCTGTATTGTTTGCATTGTTGCATTCAGTACCAGCCAAAGCCCTGTTCTCTCCTGAGCTGAAGGCAATAGCTTATGATACAATAAAAAAAAATTCCCGAAACCGGGATGAACAAAGTGTCGATACGTCAGCATATTACATGACTATAGATAGGATTTTTATTCTTGGAAATAAGAGGACCCGGGAGAACATTATTCTTCGTGAGTTGACCTTAAAGGCAGGTGACTCAATTGCTAACGTTGATGTTCCACGCGTTATTGAAAGAGATGAAAAAAAGCTGTTCAACCTGCACCTGTTCAACTCGGCTGAAATTCGGCTCCTTGAACGGGAGCCAGGTAAGGCCGATTTACTGGTGGAGGTGAACGAACGGTGGTATACATTTCCAGTTCCCATCTTTCAATTAGCGGATAGGAATTTTAATGAATGGTGGGAAAATTACAATCATGATTTTAAACGGGTTAACTACGGATTAAAACTATACCAATACAACATGCGTGGGCGCAACGAAACCCTTACGCTAACCGCACAATTTGGTTATTTACGCAGATTTGAGCTGAGTTACCGTGTGCCTTACTTAGATAAACGACAAAAACAGGGTCTGGTATTCCAAACAGACTTTATTGATGCTAAAAATGTTTCTTACCGTACAGAAGATCATAAGCTAATCTTTCTGGAAACCGATAAAGTATTAAGAAATACACGAGGTATCGGATTAACGTACACCTATCGAAACTCCTTTTACAACCACCATCGATTAGGGTATCAATTTCGCAGCACTACCATTACCGATTCACTTTTCCAGCGCAATCCTGACTACTTAGGACAAGAAAATCAATCACAGAAATATGATTTGTTGAGTTATGAATTTATTTCAGAACATCGTGATGTAATTGCCTACCCACTGAAGGGCTATCAACTATCGTTTTTTGTACAAAAAGTCGGCTTTGCCATTAGTGACGACCTCGAAAAACTAGATGTACGTATAAGTTATGCCCAATATATTGATTTAAAGAAAAATTTTTTCCTGTCTAACCTGACCTTTGCCTACTGGAGTAATAAAAACAATATTCCATACTTTAATTATAGTGCAATGGGGTATGGTAGAATTTTTGTAAGAGGTTTTGAAGTAAATGTGATTGAAGGGCCGTGGTACTTTTTAAACAAAACCACCTTAAAGAAAAGAATATTCTCCAGAACATACAGTATAAGTGGCACCAGTCTGAAGCAATTTAAATACATACCGCTATCCATCTATATAAAAACATACGGAGACCTGGGATATGTGGAGAATTACCCTGCCTACAGCGAAAGTATTCCGCCCCTTAATTCAACCCTATCGAACAGGCTGATTGCCGGAACAGGTGCCGGACTGGACATCGTTACCTCGTACGATACCGTTCTCCGTTTTGAATATTCACTCAACTCCCAAGGCAACTCCGGATTTTTCTTTCATATTAAGAAAGAGTTTTAATTATACAGAAGAAAAGCATAATCGAACTATTGCTAATTCTCCAGGTCACCGCGGGCCTGCCTGCTCGTAGTCGCTTCGGCAT
>CAZQXC010000071.1:0-12876 GCA_964597075.1 uncultured Roseivirgaceae bacterium
ACACGTTTCAGGCGAGATAGAATCGGTATAGTCAAATGAAAGCACATCCCACATTATAATCTTATACGATGTTAATAATTTTATTTGTGCACGCGTAATACGACCATAGGGAGGACGGAACAAGACTGTACGTTGCTGATATTCATTAAGCACCATATCACATAAATGAACATTATCTATATATTGTGGATTGGAAGTTTCCCAACCATTCAGGTGATTAAATGTGTGGTTGCCAATGGCATGTCCTCCCTCCTGTATTCTTTTGAAGATAGCGGGGTGTTTATGAACGTTATCCCCAATGCAAAAGAACGTAGCCCTGGCATTATATTTTTTTAAGATATCCAAGGCAAACTCAGTGGGGCCGGGTACGGGGCCATCATCAAGAGTTAGAAAAAGTTCTTTCTGCTTTGTAGGGATTCGCCAAACCAGGTTCGGGTAAAGCCAAGGTAAAAAGAAAGGAGTTCGATGAATAAGCATGATACTTAGGTGCTATCCTACACGGCACGAAACCATGGTAATATCATCATGGTATCCATTATCACCTTTAAATGTATCGAGCTCAATAATAATATCGTTGTGGATGGTTCGCATATCTTTCATACGCGTGGTATCCTGATGAAAATATTTCATCAATCGCTGCATCCCGAATTCTTCACCCGCTTCATTAATAGTCTCTGTTAACCCATCGGTGTAACAAAACAATCGGAATTGCTCCAGATCGGTAATAAAGCCCTCGTTCAGGAAAGGCAATGGATGCATGGCACCCAGTACCGTTGACCCCTCCTCCAACAGACGGATGCCATTTTTCCGATCACATAAGATGGGCGGATTATGACCAGAATTAATGTAGATCAGGGTTTTCAAACTAATATCATAAATGCATGCAAAAAAGGTTATGAACTTTTCGCCTTTGGCATTTTCCAATACCTGGTAATTCAGGGCCTCAATAATATCCCTTAGGTTCGGAGTCTGTCGAAGTAAGGTGCGAAGGGAAGCCTGAAAATTCGACATCATCAGTGCAGCTGGTATTCCCTTTCCACTAACATCGGCAATACACAGCAGAAATTGATTCTTATTGATGGGAATGTAATCATAATAATCACCTCCAATTACATCGTGCGGAAGATAACTCGCTTCTACGTTTAGAAATTCCGTGTTTGGTAATTTCTCAGGAAAAAGAAACTGCTGTACATCGCTGGCAATTTCAAGCTCTTTCCGAAATGCTTCCTGCTCCAGTTGCTTACGTGCCAGTTTCTTATTTTCAATGGCCACGATAATAATATTACTCAAGGCCTGAATAAATTTCAGACTGTCATCACCATAATTTCCATCGTGCTGATGATCGCCCAGAAAAACCAGCGCCAAGGTAGTGTCCTTATGTGTTACCGGAACAACGATATCAAATATACTGAAGGGTGTTTCTTCAAAATCGCGTAACGTGCAAATGTTCCTGACCTCCTTAAAACAATCCGGCAGTTTTACCTTTTGAAAAGCCTGTTCTGTACCAAAGTTTACTTTACAGTTCCACAAATCATCGAGCACATACAACGCCAGTTTCTTTATCTTAAGGTTAGAGCGCAGTGTGAAGTTGTAGATCTTATACAGAAAATCTTCCGGCACATTATTATTGATGGCCTGGGTAATTTCAAGCAATGAGTTTAACTCGAGCTCTTTTATCTCGTACCGGCTTTTATGAGAGGTTTCAGACATAGGTGCCTAAAGTTACGGGTAAAAATTGTTGTTGTGTCGACTAACTTCTTCTACCCTTCCAGTTAGCCCGTAAAAAATTGGCTGTCAGGGCAAAGAAAATAACATACAGGGGATAAACGACCTGAAGTACAAAAAATGATGTGCTATTGAACCTAATCTGTAAAAATTTCAACACCCGGAATAGAAACACCCCTTCGAAGACCATTTTAGCCACCAGCAACAGCAATACATCCTGATAGGCCATATTGCCCATTAAACTTAAGGCCACCAGCAACACTACGGAGCAGTAAAATAAAAAGACGAAAACGGCTAATAAGGCAGAAACTCCGATTCCGTGCCCCCGCCACTTGCCGGCCCAGCGTATTCGTTGATTAAAGAATTCAGACAAAGTTGGCGCTGGTCTTGCCTCAACAACTCCGGATGGATCAGCATTAAATCTGATGCCCTTTGGATAGCGTTTAACTATTTTCTGCAACAGAAATTCATCATCACCGGAAGAAATTTGCTCATTGCCTGTGTATCCATCCACTTCCCCAAAGGCACGCTTCCGATAAGCCAGGTTTGCACCATTACACATAGTTGGTTTACCCAAGCCAAGTGTAGCAGCACCTGTACCGATGAGGGATGCAAACTCCATCAGTTGAAGTCTGCCCCAAAAACTATTATCAGCACTAAACCTCACTCCCCCGGAAACTAATTGTGTCGATTCATCGAATGCTTTTGCAATTGATTTTAACCAACCGGACGGTACATGACAATCCGCATCCGTGGTAACGATAATCTCACCTTGTGCCTTATTTATACCTTCTGTTATAGCAGCTTTCTTGCCTGTTTTGTCTCCCGGGAGATTTAGCAGGTGAAACTGTCTTAAATGATTTTGCGCCAGCCACTTTTCTACAACCTCCCCTGTTTTATCTTCAGCATGATCGTTGACAACCCACACCTCAAACTTATCGGAAGGATAGTCAAGATTGGAAATATCATCTAACAAGTTTTGAATAGTATTTTCCTCATTCCTTACGGCTACCACTATTGAAATAAATGGCTTGCCGGAGATTAGTTGGCGGGGTTGTATTGCTGCTCGCCATCCTTCTAATAGAAAGATCATGAGAATAAAGTAGAGGAGAAACAGTATCAGAATGACCGTAATCATACTATGCAAGTTGTGATATTTGGTGAAGTATCCGTAATTTTGATTTATATTCTTAAAAGGAATCATGAAAAAAATTATCCTGGATGTTCCTGAAAATAAGTTTAAATTCCTGATGGAGTTGCTGATTCATCTTGGCATAAAACCAACCGTGGACAAGCCGGAAACCCTAACCGCTGATCAACGAAAATTTTTGAAAGAACTTCAGGTTTCACTAAAAGAAGTTGATAAGCACTTGAAAGGGGAAATAAAGCTCAAATCAGCTAAAGAGTTTCTGAATGAGTTTTAATTACATCATCTTTTGAAAAACAATTCAAAAATCTTTTTAAAAAATATACCTCGCTTCAGAATGACATTACAAAATTAATCTCCAAACTTGAGAATAATCCAATGACAGGAACACCCTTGGAAAAGACTGTTATAAAATCAGATTCGCCATTGCTTCAAAAGGAAAAGGAAAAAGTGGAGGGGCCAGACTAATAACGTGTGTTAAAGTTAGTAGAAATAACGTTTATATTCTTTCGATCTATGATAAGTCAGAAAAAGAATCAATTTCTGACAATCAGTTAAATGAGTTACTCCAACAGGCAGGTTTGTTATAAAGAGGTGTGACAAAAATCAACAAAGAAAAAATTATCCTAGGCCTTGATCCCGGAACGAATATTACGGGGTATGGAGTTATCTGCGTTTCCGGCAACCGTGTAAAGTTAATGCAGTTTGGTGTTATACAACTTGGCAAGACTGGTGAGCATGCCATCAAACTCAAGAAAATATTTGATAAGGTTATTCATTTAATTGAAGAATTCCACCCTGACGAAGTTGCCTTGGAAGCTCCCTTTTTTGGTAAAAATGTCCAATCGATGCTTAAACTTGGCCGGGCACAGGGAGTTGCCATGTCGGCCGCACTCTCGCGGGAAATTCCCATTGTTGAATATGCACCCAAGAAAGTAAAGCAATCGGTAACGGGGAATGGTAATGCATCAAAAGAACAGGTTGCCCGTATGCTGATGCAGGTTTTTCAGCTTAAGGAAATTCCAAAACTACTGGATGCCACTGATGCCCTGGCCGTGGCACTCTGCCATCATTTTCAAAAAGGACAAATTAAATCAAAATCGAAATCGTGGGAAGGATTTTTGAAGGAAAATCCGAGTAGGGTTAAATAAATCACTTAGTGATTAAAATCAACGTACATGTTTATCAAAGGTTTGACAGTTTTATCCCAATTCCAGTGGAGTTCAACAGACTTATTACCATTATCACCAAGTTTTTTGGCCTTCAAGGGACTATAATATAAATCTAAAATCTTTAGAAGTAAATCATCAATATCATCCGCCTTATAAACCAATCCACAGTTTTCACTTTCCACCAGTTGGGCCTGAACAATACAATCACTGACAATTAACGGGCACCCGAGCGCCATATATTGAAATAATTTGTTGGCATAGGTGGTGTCATGGTGAAGGTTTCTTTTGAGAGGCGACAAAGCAATTTGCGCATTGTAAATGTAGGTAGGTAGTAGATTGTGATCCTTCCATCCTTCAAATTCGATAAGCGTTTCAATATTCAATTTTTTGCTCAAATCGATAAGCTCATTGTCGGCAGAGCTAAGACCCACTATCCACAGTCTGATGTTCGGTATGTCAGCTTTAAGTTTTGAAATAACCTTAATAAGTGTGTCTGTTCCCCTCCGTAGGGAAGTATCTCCAATATATAAGAGATTGAAGTATCCCTTCATCCTGCTGGTAATATGTTCATCGTATGGTTGTGCAACAAACTCCTCATAGTTTATTGTATTAGGCACCACAATTACTTCGTTCTCTATTTTATCAGCATGGCTGACTATATCATCTTTTGCCAAAGCCGTAACTACAATTACTCGGTCCGCTTTCCTTGCAAGTTCGTAGTATTTTTTTTGCCATTTTTTAAGGTCAATCAACCATTTGCCTGGGAATCGGTTCAAATGCCTGTAATCACGCATGATGGCAGGTCGGTTTTCATGGAGGTCGAGAACAACTGGCAAGCCTAAGTAGCGGTTGGCATTCATTGCAGTTTCGGCAATTACCATATCATGGATATGGAGTATCTTAATGCTATTTTTTATCAAAAATTCTTTAACTAAAGACTGAACCAGCCATCGATAAAATGGAAAAGTGTAGGCCAAAGCAGAAAGTTTGTAAACAAGTTTTCCGGCCGGATAACGATGAACATGAATACCTTTGACGTTTACAATAGATTCAAGCTTTTTAAAATTTAAGCAAAACAAAAAAACATCATGCCCTTCTTTGATTAAACTCAAAGCCTCCTTTTCAACTCGTTGATCAGGAGGAAAAGAAGAATCAAGGATCATCCCAATGCGCATGTACGTTCTGTCTAGTTAAACAAGAATTTCATGCCAAAATACATAAATTGAGCATTTAAGTTGTATCTCGTATCTATTCATGAACGATCAAACCCATTCACAATTTCCAGGCAGAGAAAATTCATTCAATGGAATCATTTCTCTCATCAGTAATACTAGGTATAACTATTGTTCTTCTAACCAGTATATATGACCTCTCAAAAATTAAAGCCAAAGGAATTTACAAAACCAATTCTTCAGCAAGACTACAATCTGGTATCTGCTAAATGACAAAGTGATCCTGTATTGAAATACGACCTATATTACAACGAATTACAGTTAATCAATGAAAATTCAAAAATACCTCCACTCATTAACCGGAACCATCTTTCAATCCAAGCAGTTAGACTTACTGAATCACGGAGAATTATCTAGCTGTGTTTCGAAAGCATTTATTAATACAAAAAATAGTAATTATTCACTGGGAGAAGAAGCAATATTTAAATCACTCAATAATTATAGGGAAGAATTACTGAAATCTAATGAACTGATTTCTTATGAAATATTTAATTCAGATCAAAAAAGAAGCGTCTCTGAAATAGCAAAGAAAGCCGGATCGCCCCGAAGATGGTGTGAATTCTATTATTTATTGACAAAAATGAGCAGGGCTCAAAGTGTGCTTGAAATCGGAACTAATTTAGGAATCTCAGGTCAATATTTCATTGAAGGACTCAAATCACAACCAACTCATTCCAAGTTTATAACACTTGAAGGTATTCCAAGATTATGTCAACTGGCAACAAATAGATTCAGCAAACTGGAAACAGATAAAATATCAATAGAAGTTATTCAAGGCCTATATGAAAATACCTTTCCAGGTATAATTCAATCCAATAATAAGTTTGACCTTGTTTTTATTGATGGAAACCATCAGTATGAACCGACCTTGGCCTATTTCAATCAATTAAAAAATAACTTCTCAAACCATACAATAATACTGTTCGATGATATAAACTGGAGTGAGGATATGCAAAAGGCCTGGCATAAAATAAAAGATGATAGCTATGTACACTGTACAATCGACATGTATAAATTAGGCTTGGTGCTTGTCAACATGGAAAAATCTAGTCAGAAGAAAGTTCATACTAAACTATTTTTAGCGCGTTAAAACATCTCAATAAATCCGGTTCGGAACCATGAATTATCAAGCAGCCCAGTCTATTGCCCAAGAATATGGATTTATTAAAAAAAATTACTTATGCTTATCCAAAACCGGAATTCATCACTTACACTTCCGTATCCTCCGACCATTTCTTAAGCTTCATCAGAAATACTTACTCCGGAAATGGAAAGATACTCCCATCCCCTGGATGACCCCTGCCGCTATTGATATTTTGAACGCGGTACTTACACCCGGCATGAAAGGTTTTGAGTTTGGTAGTGGACGGAGCACATTGTTTATTGCTCCTCGTGTAAAGGAACTGGTGAGTCTGGAGCATGATCAACAATGGTTTGCACACATCGAGGCTGAACTAAAAGACAAGAAGTTGAGTAATGTGAATTACGTAAAAATCCTTCCGGATGGCGGTGCATCTAAAGCGATAGGCTATCCGAGAAGTAATTACGAAAATTACATCATGCCGGCCACACCTGCCACGTGTTATACTCAGTACTACTCTTACATTGATCAATTCCCCGATGCTTCTTTCGATTTTATAATTGTAGACGGCCGGGCACGTGTGGAGTGCGCCCAGCATGCCATACCAAAACTGAAGCCAGGCGGCATGCTAATACTAGACAATGCCGAAAGACTCCGCTACCGGGCCGTTCATAACCTGCTAAAGGAATGGAAAAAAGTATTTACAACTTCCGGTATTACCGATACGGTATTCTGGTTTAAGCCCTAAATTATTACTTTTATAGATTATAATCAAAAATAGTTATAACTTTAAATGATTATGATCGCCAGAAAGCTAGAAAATACTATAAAATCTCATTTAGGTACTGGAAAGGCTGTGATTATCATTGGCCCGCGACAGGTAGGTAAAACGACTCTGCTCCAATGTATTTCGGAGAATTTGACTGAAAAGGCTTTATTTATTAACTGTGATGAGCCCGATATGCGGGCTATACTTTTTGAAAAGACTTCTTCAGAACTGAAGTCACTTATTGGCAAACACAAACTAATCATTATTGATGAAGCTCAACGTGTTAAAAACATCGGGCTTAGCCTTAAACTCATTGTCGATCAACTTAAATCGGTTCAGTTAATCGTTTCGGGGTCATCAGCATTAGAACTTGTCAACGAAATCAACGAGCCATTGACCGGTAGAAAATGGGAATTTATCATGTACCCGGTGTCCATGGAAGAATTGATCGGACACACTTCGTTCATCGAACAAAACAGGCTACTGACTACTCGACTGATTTATGGTATGTACCCGGATGTAATCAACCATCCAGGTTCAGAAAAAGAAATACTCAAAAATCTTACCGATAGTTATTTATACAAAGATCTGTTTTCGTTTAAGGATGTGAGAAAACCTGAAGTAATTGAAAAAATACTTCAGGCACTGAGCCTACAGATTGGTTCAGAAGTAAGCTACAACGAAATAGCCGATCTGGTTAGATCCGACCCACAAACCGTAACACGGTATATTGATCTACTGGAAAAAACAATGGTAGTTTATCGCCTGCCATCATTCAGCAGGAATCTACGTAATGAATTGAAAAAAAGCCGAAAGATATATTTTTACGACAATGGTGTACGAAATGCCATTATCGCAAATTTTCAGCCATTGGAATTAAGAAAAGATGCCGGAGCACTTTGGGAGAATTTTATCTTAACCGAAAGGTTAAAGTTCACAACTTATGCTTCTACCTGGTCGAACAAGTTCTTTTGGAGAACCAAACAGCAACAGGAAATTGATTACATCGAAGAGCGAGATGGTAAACTCTACACTTTTGAATTTAAATGGGGGACCGTTAAAAAAGTAAAAGCACCGTTAACGTTTACCAAGTCGTATCCGGAAAGTGAACACCAGGTGATAACACCTCAAAATTATCAACAATTCATTTCATAATGGGCATTGTTATCCGGCAAAGTATTTACACCTCCATTATCTCCTATGCCGGAGTAGTGATAGGCTATATAAACCTATTGTATCTCTATCCAAAATTTCTGGATATTGAACAGATAGGTTTATTGCGTACCATACAAGACGCAGCCATCTTATTTGTTCCCTTTGCCCAAATGGGCTTGGCACAAAGCATCACCCGCTTTTACCCACATTTTAATAAAAGTGAAGCGGGTGCATCATCATTCATCACCATGATCCTTACCTTATCCTTTCTTGGCTTCGGCATTTTTTGGATCATTTTCATGCTAGCCGAATCCCATATCTTATCTTTCTTCAACGATCAAGCCGCGTTACTCGCTCCTTACCTACCTCTCGTGCTGTGGTTAACGTTTCTCATGTTGGTTACCACACTTTTGGAAACCTATTCGAGATCATTATTAAAAGTTGCCTTTCCTAATTTACTACGCGAAGTGGTGGTGCGTTTGTTACAGGCTCTACTGGTGAGCCTGTACTTTATAAAAGTTATCAGCTTCCACAATTTCCTTATCGCCAATGTGGCCATTTATGGTGTGGTGTTTTTCGTCCTGATCATCAATCTTAGTATGACCGGTAAGCTCAACATACGATTCGATTTTTCCTTTCTCCAATCAAAACGGTTACGGGAGATACTACAATTCAGCGCATTGAGTTTTGTCGGTACCAGCAGCATGGTCATCATCGGTAAGGTTGATAGCCTTATGGTAGCTGGCCTTTTGGGCTTTAGCGCCAATGCTATCTATACCACTGCGTTTTATATGGCCACCGTTATTGAAATACCCAAACGCGCCATTTTGCAGACTACTATGCCACTTATCGCGGAAGCCTTTGAGAAGAATGATCTGAAGGAAATTGATAACCTGTATAAAAAGGTATCAGTGAACCAACTGATTATAGGTGCCTTGCTCTTGATTGGTGTGTGGGCCAACATAACAAATATTTTTTCCCTAGTTCCTAAAGGCGAAATTTTTGAAGCAGGTGCTTATGTTGTTTTACTGGTTGGCCTCGGAAAACTCATCGATATGTTTTTCGGGCCCAGCAGCGAAATCATCGTGCTATCAAAATATTACGCATTTAACATCGTTGTGGTGTTGGTGCTGGCCGTCACGGTGATTGCACTTAACCTGATCTTAATTCCACTATACGGCATAACCGGTGCGGCCATCGGCTCGGCTATTGCCCTGTTTCTATTTAATGGCGTGAAGTTCATCTTCATATATTGGAAATTCAAACTTCAACCTTTCACACTATCAACAGTTAAGATATTCGTCATTAGCTTTCTTACTTTTAGCTTGAATATTTTATTGCCAATAGCAGAGGATGTGTTTCTCGATATTTTTTACCGATCCTCGCTAATCACATTATTTTTCGGATCATTAACACTAATCTCAAAAAGTTCTCCAGAAGTAAACAAACTCGCAGCAAAAGCCTTCAATCTCATTAAGCAAAAATAGAATTGGGCAAGGAAATTAGGTACCTTTAGCTATCCGTTTTAGCTAACTTCTCAGCACCATGAACAGCCGCAGAAAATTCATCAAACAAGTACTTGCAACAGGCGCAGGTGTGTATGCCAGTCAATATGCGTTCGGAAACATTATTGTTCCGCAAGCAAAAACCAAATTAGGTGTTGCACTGGTAGGCCTTGGTTATTACAGCACCGATTTACTGGCTCCTGCCTTACAACTTACCAAACATTGTGAATTAAAAGGCATTGTTACAGGTACTCCTGAAAAAGCGGAGCAGTGGAAAAAGAAATTCAACCTTTCTGATAAAAACATATTCAACTATCAGAATTTCGAAAGCATTGCCAACAATCCGGACATTGATATTATTTATGTAGTACTGCCGACTTCTATGCATGCAGAATACACCATACGCGCAGCAAACGCGGGTAAACACGTATGGTGCGAGAAACCAATGGCGATGACCGTAACCGAATGTCAGCAGATGATTAAGGCTTGCCAACAAAACAACGTAAAACTCGCCATTGGTTACCGGATGCAACACGAGCCAAACACGCAACAAATCATTCAATACCGTAAAGATTTAACGTATGGCAACGTGCTAAAAGCAGATGCGGCCGCAGGTTATTTTGATGGAAGGTCCAACCATTGGAAGCAACAGAAAAAAATGGGCGGTGGAGCCACCTACGACATGGGCGTATATCCAATCAATGCTATTCGTTACAGCACTGGGTTAGAGCCGATAGCCGTTACCGCTACCCAATCTACTGACCGACCCCATATTTATAAGGAAGTAGATGAAACAGTGGTTTTCGACCTGGAATTTCCAGGAGGTGTTATTGCGCACGGAGAAACCAGCCTTGGCAAAAACATGAACACCCTGCAGATTACATGCGATAAGGGCTGGTACAAACTTTCACCATTCCAATCGTACAGCGGAATTAATGGTATAACCAGCGATGGTAAAAAATTAGATGCATTCATACCCAATCAGCAGGCCAAACAAATGGACGATGATGCATTGTCGATTAAGCAAGGTATGGCAATGTTGGTTCCAGGCGAAGAAGGCTTAAAGGATATACGGGTTGTAGAGGCGGTGTATAAATCGGTGGAAGAAAAAAAGAGGGTGTTGATTGGTAACTAATTACCTTACTTCAAATACGTGATTAATTTCTCGGTAATCACCTTGCGGGAATAAGCAGTAACATTTCCATTATCAACAAATGGCTCAGACCTGGTTTTCCACTCGTTGTACCATTTCAACAGCGCTGATTTTATTCCTTCGACATCATTACCTTCCATCATAACACCTGTTCCGGCCTGCTGTAAAACCATAGCCGCATCACTCACTGCAGGTCCTATGCCCAACACAGGCACTCCTGTTGCGATATACTCAAATAACTTTCCAGGGAAGAACCCGTGCGGATCGCGATAGCCAGTAAGGATTAACAGCAACAACGAAGTGCTTCCATAATAATCCAGCACCTTCTTATGCGATACATTTCCGGTAAACTGAACATACGGTACTAGTGAAGCGTGACTCTTCACGTAATCTTTAAACGGTTGGTATACATCACCCACAAATTCCATCACCACATTTTCTTTTAAAGCTTCCTCTTCATTAAGTAACTGCATAAAAGCCTCCATAAACGGAACCGGATTGCGCTGTTCATTTACAATACCGATATGCCGGATGGTAAACTTCTCAGCTTTCCGGTAGCTAATTTCTTTGAAATCATCTTCATCAAAACCGTTGGTAAGCAACACAGCAGGCTTTCCTGAAAGTTCTTGAAAGCGGTTGACATAATACGGTGTTACCGACACCACAACATCAGCGGTGGTTAAAACCTTCTGCTCCAGTTTTTTATGTCTTTGCATGGCCCATGCGCTCACACCCAATTTTTCCCAAAGCCCCCACTCAGTCCACGGGTCGCGAAAATCAGCAATCCAGTGAAGGGATGGATTTTTCTTTTTCACTTTCAATCCGATCAGGTGCATGCTGTGGGGCGGCCCGGTGGTAATGATTGTCGTGATCTTTCGCTCAATCAAAAAGTCGTGTAAAAATTTTACCGAAGGTTTAATCCAGAAAATCCTCGGATCGGGTATAAACAGGTTGGCTCGAATCCATCCACTGAAGAGTTGAAAAAATGTTCGCTTCTCAGGCGAAATGGAATTTACCGGAACAACTTTACGATCTCGTGGGGAAGCATGAGAACTTAACCAATTAAAAATCCTGTAGGGTTCCCAGATGGGGAGTTTAATTACTTCCGCCTCAGCAGGAATATCTTTTAGTAAGGATTCATCTTTTATGTCGAAGGAAGGATTTTCGGGCGTAAATACATAGGGCTGCCAACCAAAAGAAGGCAGGTATTTCGCAAACTTGAGCCAGCGCTGCACACCACTGCCTCCGCTAGGTGGCCAGTAATAGGTAATTATCAGAACCTTCTTATCCATTGCACATACTGTTCCTTACATGTAGTTCTTTAAGTCGGCTAAAGATGCTGGATACTGGATTCTTGAGCAAGTATCTAGTATCCAGCACCCAGCTTTATGATTTCCTCAATATTAGTCGGATCCATCCAGACTATTTCCTCATCGCGGTTAAACCAGGTAAACTGCCGCTTGGCATACCTGCGGGAATTCCGCTTTAGTAAGCGAATTGCTTCCTCACGATCGTACTGCCCATCCATAAAATCAAAAATTTCCTTATAGCCTACAGTTTGCAGGGCATTGTGATGACGATAGGGATACAGGAACTTAGCCTCTTCAAACAAACCCTCGTCAATCATTTTATTCACACGGGCATCAATTCGTTTGTATAATATTTCCCGGTCAAGTTCCAATCCGATTTTAATTACCTTAAACGAAAGTTCTCGCTTTTGCTTTGTCTGAAACGATGAAATGGACTTTCCCGTGGCCATCATCACCTCCAATGCACGCATCAGGCGGGCAGGGTTCTGCTGATCAATTTTCTGCCAATGTACTGGATCCAGTTCCTGAAGTTTCGCTTGTAACCACTCCAATCCGGTTGCTTCATAGTGCGAAGTAATTTCATCGCGGATGTTATCAGGCACTTCAGGTATATCATCAAAACCTTCC
>CAZQXC010000072.1:0-12662 GCA_964597075.1 uncultured Roseivirgaceae bacterium
CTTTACATACTCCTGGACCGGACCTAATGGTTTTACCGCAAGCACAGAAGATATAACAGCCCTTGAAGATGGCTCTTATGATGTAACGGTTACTGATGGACCAAGTGGTTGTTTTGTTATTGGAAATATTATTGTGGGTGACGCCACACCCGCACTCACATTAACAAGCGTTGTTACTGATAATAGCCGATGTGTAGCTCCTTTTAATGGTGCCATTAATTTAACAGTGGCCGGCTCTGCCGGTCCGTTTACTTTTTCATGGACGGGCCCCTCAGGCTTTACGGCTAATACAGAAGATATCACTACACTGATTGATGGTGTTTATGATGTTTTAGTAACTGATGATGGCAGTGGCTGTACAGCAGTTGCCAGCATCACTGTTAACAACACAGCACCAACACTTAACCTTACTACTGTATTAACGGATAACAGCCGATGTGTTGCGCCATTCAATGGAGCCATTGATCTTACCGTGGCAGGCTCAGCCGGTCCTTTTACATTTGACTGGTCTGGTCCGGGTGGTCCCTACTCAACAGAAGACCTTGGCAATTTACAAGACGGAGCATACAGTGTTATCGTTACGGATGTACCCAGCGGATGTACGGCTACTACTAATGTTGTTATCAACAACACAGCACCTACGCTTACCTTAACAACAGCTATTACTGACAACAGCCGTTGTGTTCCGCCTTTTAATGGTGCGATTGATTTAACGGTAGCCGGATCACCAGGTCCTTTTACTTTTTTATGGACTGGTGCAGGTGGTCCGTATGCCACAGAAGATTTAGCTAACCTTCAGCCGGGTATCTATGATGTATTAGTAACGGATAATGCCAGTGGGTGTACCGCTTCAACCAGCGCTATAGTTGGTAATGTTACACCAACACTTACGCTTACAACAGTTACGACCGACAACAGCCGATGCATTGCGCCCTTTAATGGTTCAATTGATCTAACTGTTGCGGGTTCTGCGGGACCTTTTACATATGCATGGTCAGGCCCCGGTGGTCCTTATTCGACTGAAGATCTTGCCAACTTACAAGATGGTAACTATTCTGTTTTAGTTACCGATGTGCCTAGTGGCTGCTCAGCTATCGCCAACGTTACTATAAATAATATTGCTCCTACGTTAACGCTTAGTACAGTCTCTACTAACAACAGCAGATGCGTTGCTCCTTTTAATGGCGCTATTGATTTGACGGTAGCTGGATCAGCGGGTCCTTTTACATTTTCCTGGACGGGTCCGGGTGGACCCTATACAACAGAAGACCTTGCTAACCTTCAGGATGGTATTTACAGTGTTTTGGTAACTGACGATAATAGTGGTTGTACAGCTTCGGCTAATATCACCATTAACAACACAGCACCAATCTTGGCGTTAAGTTCCGTAGTTACGGATAACAGCCGGTGTATTGCCCCGTTCAATGGTGCAATCAATCTTACGGTAGCTGGTTCTGCTGGCCCTTTTACTTTTGATTGGACTGGTCCTTCAGGTTTTACCGCAAGCACAGAAGACATTGCTGCATTACAGGATGGAAATTATTCAGTGCTGGTAACGGATGTTACCAGTGGCTGTATAGCGAGCCTGAATGTTTCTGTAGGCAATACAACACCAACCTTATCGCTGAGTAGTGTAGTTGCTCCGAATGATGAATGCGGAACACCAACGGGTTCAATTGATCTTACCGTGGCAGGCTCTGCCGGGCCGTTTACGTTTAGCTGGACTGGCCCCTCTGGGTTTACAGCCAGCACAGAAGATATTTCCGGTTTGATCGGTGGTAATTATACAATTACAGTAACAGACAATGCGAGCGGATGTGAAGTTAGTGCTGTAATTAATGTTGCTGATATAACATCAACCTTAACAATCACTTCTGTTGTAACGGATAACACCCGGTGTTTGCCAGCCTTCAATGGTGCTATTGATATTACTGTAGGTGGTTCCGCTGGTCCTTTCACGTTTTTGTGGACTGGTCCTAATGGGTTCACCGCCAATACAGAGGATATTACAGCATTGGAAAATGGAGATTACGATGTTACGGTAACAGAAACTGCAACAAGCTGTGCCACGAGTGTTATCATTACAGTGGGAGATAATCGCCCAGTATTGGCGTTAAGTACTACATCGGTTGATAACAATCAATGTGCTGCTCCTTTCAATGGTTCCATTGATCTTACCGTAGCTGGATCAGCCGGGCCTTTCACGTTTGCCTGGACCGGACCCAATGGATTTGTAGCTTCTTCAGAAGATATTTCAGCGCTTGAGCCTGGAACTTATGATGTTACGGTAACAGACAATGTTTCGGGATGCTCTGAAATAGCAAGTGTAATCATTTTAAACAATGCACCTACATTAACACTAACCAGTACTGCTACTGATAACGATCGTTGTATTGCGCCCTTTAGTGGTTCTATAGATATTACTGTTGGTGGATCAGCTGGACCGTTTACATTCAGTTGGACGGGGCCAAGTGGTTTCACTGCTTCTACTGAAGATATAACCAATGTTGCTGATGGACTTTATACCATCTTGGTAACCGATGTTCCTTCTGGTTGTTTTATCACTTCCGATATCACCGTAGGAGACAACACCGTTTTGCCAACAATTACATCTACTGTTGTTGATAACGATCGTTGTAATGCCCCGTTCAATGGCGCTATTCTGATTAACGTTTTACCAGCCGGTTCCTACACATTTAATTGGGTTGGACCCAGTGGGTTTACTTCAACAGCTGAGGATATAAGCGCATTGGAGCCAGGTGTTTACCAGGTAGATGTGGTTAATAACACGACAGGCTGTGCTACGTTGCAAAGCTTTACCGTTGGAAACAATGCACCGGTAGTTACGGTTACGGCAGATGCCATTAGTAATAATTCATCGTGTACTGCACCCTTTGATGGCGCTATTTTGATAACAGCTGCCCCTGCAGGTATCTATACATTCACCTGGACAGGCCCCAATGGATTTACATCATCAAGTGAAGATCTTACAGGTCTTGAGCATGGGGACTATATGGTAACGGCAACAAACACAACATTAGGATGTGCGGTTAGTGCTGTATTTACCGTGGGTGATAATACACCTACAATTTCCATTACCTCCCAAACTATTGTTGATAACTCAAACTGCCAGGCTCCTTTTAACGGATCGATTGATATTATTGCGGGAGGCACACCGGGACCATATACCTTTAACTGGACAGGCCCGCTTGGATTTACGGCAACAGGACCTTCTATTGTGGATGTTCGTTCCGGAGACTATACCGTTACTATTCTGGATATGACTAATGGCTGCAGTGATGTTTTTGTTTTAACTGTTGGTGATTTATCACCCCCTGTTACGGTAACCCTTGACGCATCTACTCCCAATACAACTTGTCAGGCGCCATTTACAGGCTCGCTGAGCATAACCGCCTCAGGTACTCCTGGGCCCTTTGATTATTTCTGGACGGGCCCTGGTGGATTTACATCAACCGATGAGGATATTACAGCGCTTGTTCATGGTGATTATGATGTTACTGTTACAGACACAGGAATTGGTTGTCAGGCAACAGTTACGTTTACTGTTGTTGATAGTACACCCCCGGTTCTAATATCCGTTGATAATATCACTAGCAATACGAATTGTATTGCACCGTTCAATGGGTCAATAACCGTAAGTGGTGGAGGTACAGCCGGACCGTTTGATTTTTCATGGATTGGTCCCAATGGCTTTGTAGGAACAGGTGCAACTATTACAGCACTTGAATCGGGTGATTATGAGGTTACTGTAACCGATCAGGTTTTAGGGTGTCAGACAGTGAGCACTATCAATGTTCCGAATGCTGCACCAGTAATAGCCATCACACAAAACATTACACCAAATTCAAATTGCCTTGCACCATTTAATGGAGCAATTCAACTTACATCAGTTACCGGAACACCTGGGGGCTATGATTTTTCATGGACAGGTCCCGGTGGGTTCACAGCGTCAACACAAGACATCAGTAATCTTGATGCCGGTGATTATACAGTAACCATAACAGACCAGAACATTGGTTGCTCCAATGTATTTGTTCTCAATGTTCCTCAAAATGCAACTACGGTTTCCATTGCATTGGTAAGTGCAACAGCAAACGACAGGTGTACAGGACCTTTCAATGGCGCGCTTGATGTTACAATCGGTGGAACCCCGGGACCTTTTACTTTCTCATGGACAGGCCCTTCAGGATTTACAGCTTCCACGGAAGACATAGCAGCACTGGTTCATGGAAGTTATACCCTAACCGTAACGGATGATCTGCTAGGGTGTACAAATGTCGCTACGTTTGTTGTGCCTAATGCCACGGTAGGTTGCGGAGGTTTGAATTGCTTTGCGTACACCATTACCGTTGTAGATGCGCTTACCCAGCGACCTTCCTGCAGCAACCAGAATGATGGTGTTATTACACTCGATATTACTGGACTTACCGTTGGTAATTATATCATTCAGTTGATAGGAACTTCTGGTACATTGACTCAAATTGGACCTACTGGTGTATATACCTTTACTGGACTATCTCCTGATTCTTATGAATATCGGATTGAAGACGTAGTAGGTAATGTTTGCCAACAGCCGTACACATTAGATGTTCAGGTTACTGTTCAGGCCACCGCTACTGATTTTGTTGATGCATCATGTTTTGGACAACCTACCGGTCAGGCATTGTTTACCGTAACCTCGGGGGGGACTTCGCCATTTGAATATTCCGTTGATGGAGTAAACTGGATTACATTCCTTTCAGGTCAAACGATAACTACACTACCTCCCAATGGGACGTATCCCGTTATTATACGTGACAACCCTGCAGATCAGTGTCCTTCAACAGTAACCGTTACGATCAACAATCTTAATCCGGAGATAACGGCTGCATTAACAGCGTCACCCGCTACGTGTAACAATAACGATGGTTCAATAACAATTGATACACTTCCTGCCGGTGGTGACGGAGGGCCATATATCTTCCAGTTTGGTTTAGCTGGAGCTGAAGTTCCGGTTGGACTTCCTGCCGGTAATGTTTTCAGTAATTTATCAGCGGGTACATATAATTTCATTGTAACGGATAACGGTGGTTGTTCGCAGGTTTTCGCAAGAACGGTTGCTTTCCCCGGTTTTGTAAATACTGCTCCTCCTGTTGTCAATGCTCCTGATTGTACTTCGGGCGGAACGAATGGAAGTATTATTCTTACGCTGCTGGATGTAGGAACGTATGAGTTTGCTATTACAACCGATCCATTGTTCGTGCCCGCGCTTTCGGATTATGCAACTACAGGCGGATTGACGCTGGTAATCCCTAACCTCATCAATGGAGATTACTTTATTTGGCTTCGATCGTTAGGTTCGCAATGTCAAACGAAACTTGGCCCGATTACCGTACAAGGAGTTTTCCAAACAGGATTTACCGCAACAGCCATAGATGAGATATGTTTTGGTGATGGTGGTGCAGTATCCATCAGTAATATTTTTGGAGCACCGGCATTGGATTATTCTTATGAACTTGTATCTGGGGGAGTACCTGTAACAGGTACAATAACCTTCCTTGAAGCGTTGGATGTTTATACGATAACAGGATTGGTTCCGGGTAATTATCAATTACGTATAAGTCAGGACCAAACCAGTATAAATGGTTGTGTGGCCAACACTTTATTCCAGTCGTTCAATATTGTCGGACCGAATGCAGCCTTGGGAATTCAGGCAATTGAAAGTATAACAGAATCCTTCCCGGATTTACCAACTGGCTCCATGTTGGTTGTGCTTCAGGAAAGCGGAGAGGTTGACTATGAATTGAAAGTTGAGTTAACGGCACCCGTAATACCCGGACAGTTCCTGTTACGCGATTATACTGTTGTAAACCGAAATCCCAGCAACCTTCGCATGCAGGCTCAATATAATAGTCTTTATGCAGGTACGTATACACTCACAGTGCGCGATGCCCTGGGTTGTATTGTTACTCAGGAGATTGACATACCGGTTGATACAGATATCTTCATCCCTAACATATTTACACCCAATGGCGATGGAAAAAATGACGCATTTACCATTCGTAACTTGCCGGAAACAGGTGCCAAGTTGATTATATCAAACCGCTGGGGTAATCAGGTTTTCTCTTCCAACAGTTATACCAATGATACCGCCTGGGACGGTGGCAACGAGAGTGATGGTATTTATTACTATCGCCTGCAGGCTGATGGACAGGTGTTTACCGGTTGGGTAGAGATATTACGAGGTTCTAAGCCCTAAGCTAAATGGCTAAGAAAGGCCATGGTGTCAACACCATCGGCATAATCCCATACTTCGGGCATCTGTGCCATACCGAATGATACTGTGGCAGGTACGTTTCTTCCTACAATACATTGCAGTTTTGATTCATTAGCATGAAGAATCAATTCTAATGAATCAATATCGCGATAGGTTTGGTAATAGAGTACGGATATAGGCGACACCAGCTTTTCATTTTCCTGAAGCAATACAAAGCCAGTATCTAAATGGGGTTGCTGATTTACCAGCAATATTGATTTTTGGTAGTCGTAGTTATTGGCATATTTATGATGGTGTATCACATACTCATAATTTTGCCAGGCATCCAACAGGGTTATGAAATTGTATCCTTCCGGAACGAATAATTTCGAGACATTCCGGCACCCCAACCCAAAGTAATCGAACACATCATAGCCCAGGTTTTTTAAATCATCCAGAGTTTCCTCACCGGTAAGGATGGCGCATGATGTTCTGTTTCTTCGGATAATACTGGGCACGTTTCTGAAATAATATTCAAAGTGCCGCGCTGAGTTGTCACTTCCCGTGGCGATAACGGCATCAAAACCCTTTAGGGTTTCGGGTTGTACGGTAATGCGATTTTTAAAAGCTGGCTCTATTTCAAGTAGTCGTTCTATCATATAACGGTTTAAGCAGGAATCTTTGGTACTCAGCTTAACCAGTGCGCTATGGTCGCTAACAAGTACACACAATAAGTCATGAAATCCAACCAATGGAATATTGCCGGCCATAACCGCGGCAATAGTTTTAGGGGTTAGGTTATCAACAGGGTAGGACGCCAGCCATTTCGAAAGTTTATCATGGTCCAGGTAGTTCGTGATTCCTGCCAGGGCTTTACGGACGCTGGAAGACGTGAACCACGGGTTTTCATGAGCAACGTCAGTAGCCAATTGGGTTAAGTTATTTTCCGTTAAGCTGTTAATATGACTGCCCAATTTGGCGAAAGCACTAATTCTTTGTTCCAACGTCATGAGCGAAAACTTTTAAGATAGTTGAAGTGTTTGAAGGATGAGTTTTGAAACTTAATTTGCAGCACTTTAACGCGCGAAAATACAGAAAGCATGGCAATTAAAATTACGGATGAGTGTATCAATTGCGGGGCTTGTGAACCGGAGTGTCCAAATACCGCTATATATGAGGGAGGCCGGGAATGGAATTGGGCCGGTGGAACAAAACTTACAGAAGTTTTACAAGATGATGGATCGGCTCAGGATGCCAAGGTTTTGCAAAAACCTGTTTCCGATGAATTCTATTATATCGTTTCAGGCAAGTGCACTGAATGTACAGGGTTTCATGAAGAACCTCAGTGTGCGGCTGTTTGCCCGGTAGACTGCTGCGTTCCTGATCCGGATCATGTGGAATCAAAAGACGTTCTGGCGGCACGGAAGGCTTATCTGCATCAGGAGTGATCACTTCATTTTAGCCCGCTTAATCAGATAGGTTTGAAGGATGACATTGATATCCTCGCGTACATCAGCCTTCACAAAATCGATTTTATATTGGTGGCAACGAAGCCTGAGATTGTCATAGAATTTTGATGCCTCCTGTTTATACGATTCACGGATATCTCCAGGGTTAAGTTTTAACTTTGCATTACTCTCCAGGTCAATGAACTCAATGGGTTTATCCGCAAACTGAAAGGTTAGCTCCGTGTCGTAATCCATCACATGAAAGACAATTACTTCGTGTTTATTGTGCTTTAAATGTTGTAGTGCCTTAAAGAGTTCTTCAGTATTTTCGTGGTCACCATCAAACATGTCGCTAAAGAGCACGACTAGCGATCGTTTGTGTATTTTTTCAGCAGCTTCATGGAGCACCTGTGCTATTTGGGTTTGTGATTTTCCGGGCTGCTGGTTTAATACACCGTGTAAAAGCACTAGTAATTTTTCAAGGTGTGAGGAGGACGATTTAACAGGTGTCAGTACGTCAATTTTATCAGAGAACAGGCACAACCCTACCGCATCGCGTTGCATGTTTAACATATAGGCCATGGCCGCGGCTGTAATGGCGCTAAATCTAATTTTTGCTTTGGTCTCAGCAGGATAAAACATGGAAGGAGAGGTATCGATAGCAATCAGGCACCGAAGGTTGGTCTCTTCTTCATATTGTTTTGTAAACAACCGATCCGTTCTTGCGTAAGCTTTCCAGTCTATATGACGGGTGCTTTCTCCTTCATTATAGAGTCTGTGTTCGGCAAACTCAACAGAAAATCCATGATAGGGTGATTTATGCAAACCTGTAATAAACCCCTCAACCAATTGCCTGGCCAGGAGCTCGAGATTCGCTGATTGCCTGATATTCTGTAAGTTAAGTTTCATCTGCTGGTTAAATGTTGTTCAAAAATAGTGGCCATTAAGGCCCTTGAATAGGAATTGCCTTATTATGAACGTGTCTGAATAACGATCAGTGTTTGCAATAACTATTCAAAATACTATATTAACACAATAAAATTACCTGAACCTAACCTAAAACTTGCAGGATTGTGGAAGAGAACAAAACCAACGGCAGGGATGAGATATACTCTGTTAAAGTGAAAGCTGGTAAGCGAACCTATTTTTTTGATGTAAAGTCGACCCGTTCCAACGATTTTTACCTCACCATTACCGAAAGCAAAAAGCGATTTAAAGAAGACGGTTTTACCTATGAAAAGCATAAAATTTTCCTGTACAAGGAGGATTTTAACAAGTTCATGGAAGCGCTGACCAATTCCGTTAACCATGTAAAGCAGGAGCTTTTGCCCGATGTGGATTTTGATCAGTTTGATCAGCCTCATGTCAATCATGAGCATACTCATGAAGAGGCTGAAACAGCAGCACCAGTAGCCAAGGCGTCTGGCGACAGTGAACTTAAATGGGATTAACTACATGAATCTATATTGTAAAAGCCCTCTCGTATGAGGGCTTTTTTATTCCATCATGCTCCTATTAGCACTAAGACCGTATATTTGCGGCCTGTTTTAAACTAATCATTTACGTTCTCATGGGATTGCAGTGTGGTATTGTAGGATTGCCTAATGTAGGAAAATCAACGCTTTTTAATGCGCTATCTAATAATAAGGCAGAGGCTGCCAATTTTCCATTTTGTACGATTGAACCAAACATTGGCGTAATATCCGTTCCGGATGAGCGGCTTAAGGTGCTGGAATCTCTGGTAAATCCTCAACGTGTTCTTCCTACTACAATTGAGTTTGTTGATATAGCGGGTTTGGTAAAAGGAGCCAGTAAAGGTGAAGGACTTGGTAATCAGTTCCTGGCCAACATCCGGGAGGTGGATGCCATCGTGCACGTGGTGCGTTGTTTCGATAATGATAATATCGTTCATGTTGATGGAAAGGTCAATCCAATATCGGATAAGGAGATCATTGACACGGAGTTACAGTTAAAAGATTTAGAATCAGTTGAAAAGAAAATTTCCCGTTCGGAGAAGATTGCCAAGAGTGGCGATGCTAAGGCTAAAAAGGAGTTAAGCATACTACAATCCTATAGAGATGCTTTGCTGGCTGGTCAAAACGCACGGGCGGTCCAGGTTCCTGACGAGGATAAAAAGGCCATTGAGGATTTACAGTTATTAACTGCTAAACCTGTTGTTTATGTAGCCAATGTTGACGAAGCCTCCGTGCTTACAGGCAACAAACACGTGGATGCGCTAAGGAATCTGGTGAAAAGTGAAAATGCAGAGGTAGTAGTGATTAGTGCAGCCATTGAAGCGCAAATTGCTGAGTTGGAAACTGAAGAAGACCGCAAGACTTTTCTGAAGGAATACGGTTTGGAAGAATCAGGGTTAAATAAACTGATCAGGGCCTCTTACAGCCTGTTAAACCTGATAACCTATTTTACGGCCGGTGAGAAGGAGGTTAGGGCCTGGACTATAAAAAGAGGCTGGAAAGCACCCGCAGCTGCCGGGGTTATCCATACCGATTTTGAAAAGGGGTTTATCAAAGCGGAAGTTATAAAGCTTCCTGATTATCAGCACTATAAGACAGAACATGCCTGCCGGGAGGCCGGAAAGATGGCCATAGAGGGGAAGGAGTATGTTGTGGAGGATGGCGATATCATGCATTTTCGATTCAATGTTTAATTATTCCTTACATACTCTTTTTGAATTTTTAATTTTTTCATACTTTTATAAACTGCTCATTATCAGGTTACAGTGGGGCTTTAGGTTTAAGCATTTTTTAACCCTTTTTAATTTTTTAAGGCTTGAGAACCAGGATCATTTTTTCATTGAAGAACAGGGGTGCCTATGTCCCGTTTCACCACCAGTACTTGCTGGCGCAATTCATAAAGGGGTTATTAATGTTTGGTTCCGACAAGACCTACCAGGGATACACGCAGTTTAATTTCTCCGGTTTAAAAGGGCAGACTAAAATAAGTCGCAAGGGTCTTCATTATTATTCTTCCAAAGTTACCCTGGTTTTTGCCTGTGCCGATCGGGAATTTTTAAGCTATTTCACGGCTCAGCTCTTCGAGCAAAAAGATATTATGATTGGTAGTCTGCACTTAACACCTGATGCCATTGAAGAAGAGCCCCCGGTTGAAATACAGACAGAGGCCAAGTTTCTATGTATTTCACCTATTGTTCCGGTACCCGCGGCTTTTAATAATGAACAGGGCAAAAAGTTTATTGTTCCGGAAAGCGATGAATTTTCTGATTTGCTCTACGACTCCACCATTAGCCGGATGGAGGCAACAGGTAAGTATACTCCGGAACAGCTTACTTCTTTTTATAAGTTCCAGTTAGTGCCTGACCCGGGTTATTTGCAGCGCTTGCATGTTGCGGGTAAGAAGTTTGCCCGTATTTACCCCTTATACGACAATGATGTGAAGTTTGAAGTGAGAGGCTATACCTTTCCGTTTACCTTATATGCTGCACCAGAAGTGCAGCGTTTTGTCTATGAAAATGGATTGGGATATTTCTGCCATAAAGGTTTTGGTATGCTCGATGTGGCCGGCAACGACTCCATCAAACGTGAGCAGCAGCGTGATGCAATTTATGCTTAACGCGGATTTTCAAAAAAGGTCATGTAACCAACAAGCAGATCGGCCACTGGCTTGAAAGAACGGTAGTAAACAAACACCTCATAAAAATTCTCGGTTTGAAAATGACTTCCTTCAAAGAATAGTGGGGGTTGTGTCTTTGATTTCACCACATACTGATAATCATACCACCCCTGTTTGAGCAACAAACTTGCTGAATACTCTTTCTTTAAGCTATCATAGCGCATGCGGTTTTCTTCATTCATGCCCCAATGGGTAATTGCCCCCATCACAAATACATCCCCATTAACCGGTTGGGGTGATTGCAGGGTGAAAGCAACATTTACATAGTTAGAGGCATTGATCCTCCGGTAGTCATAGTTATCAAGCATGTAACTGCCGTTATAGTCGGGGTACTGTGAATACAGTTCATCCGAACGATTTTTATCTTTTTCGATATACGCGGTCCAGGGCGAGCTGTTCTTATCCATATAAGCCACATTTCTCCCCGGGTAATTCAGCGACCTTATGTCAAAAAACCTGAACTCATTACCACCTTTGAACATGTTTGTGTCATCGAAAAAACGATATTCAAGTTCCTGAATATTTTCGCGTAAAAAACTCGGTTTAATCTCTTGTGCCAGGTTATCCCATCGCTGGTTTTGGCGGATGGTTACATTTACCATCTCCAGCGGGTTAATCAACTCAAGATTTTTGTAGTTAACGGTAAAATTCAACTGTTGACTTCGAACGGCTGCTGCTCCTGAACTGATAAGTCTATCATCGCGAAAAAATGCTACAAGAGGATTATACACCATAAACCTTTTACTAATGATAATATCTTCTTTATCCGATCCACGATACACTACCATTACATAATTGCCCGGCAGCTTTACGGCCGGTACCTGAACCCAGTAATGCACATACGGAATCCAGGTGTCCAACGAAAATTCGAAATTATTGATCGGAAACTCATTATAATCCAGCAGGAAGTCCAGATCAATCAATGACGATTTAGTCCAGTCCTGGTTACAATGAATAATTTTGAAATAATAGTTATCCCGCTCTGTATGAAGGTCGTCAAATTCGAGAATTAAATCCCACTTCCCCATACGCGTTACAGCTGGGAATAATTGACTTAATGGATCGGCCTCTGCCCGAAAAAGCCGAACGGTCTTAATGTTATTTTCGTATACCCGGTCGCTTAATTGAAGCGTTTTTGAACCACTTTGAGTGCCAGAACTACCATAGGGTATGGGGGCACAGGTACTTAAACTTAATAAACTTAAGAGGATGGCAATACTTAGGAATTTTTTCATCGGGTTAAAACTAAAATATTAATCTTTACGGGTTCCAACTTTTTTCTTTCAAGGGGTGTCTATTCATGCAAA
>CAZQXC010000073.1:0-10241 GCA_964597075.1 uncultured Roseivirgaceae bacterium
GCCAATACAGCCACCGTTGGTGCGCTATGCGAAGGTGAGTAACGGATACATCTAATGTAAAGAAGCCTTATAAGGTATCAAAGGGTGAGGTTATTTTTTGAATGCTTTTGGTGCTTACGTGCGTATAGAGCTCGGTAGTTTTGCTGCTTTTATGCCCTAAAATTTCCTGAATATACCGAAGATCAGTTCCTGCTTCCAGTAAATGAGTAGCGTAACTGTGGCGCAACCAATGCAGGGTTACAGGCTTTTTAATCGTTGTTTTGGCTACTGCCTGCTTTAAGACTAATTGCAAACTCCGGGCATCATAGGGTTCACCTGCCACCTGGCCTTCGAATAAGTAAACGTTCGGCCGGTAAGCCTTATAGTATTCACGCAGCAGTTCTACCACTTTGGGGCTGAGGGGTGCAATACGGTCTTTGTTGCCTTTGGCTCCCTTAAGGATAAGCACCAATCGTTTAGAATCTACGTGTTCAGCCTTCAATTTGAGTAATTCACCACTGCGTAACCCGCACGCATAAATCAAACTCAGCATAGCCCTGTGTTTCTGGTTTGTCGAAGCCCCTAACAACGCTTTCACTTCTTCTTTGCTCAATACGTTGGGTAGTGCTTTTGGATGTTTTGGCCGGTGAATCAACTGTGGATCAAGGTTTCGATTTTCTACTACCTTAAAAAAGAGTTTTAAGGCATTGACAACCTGATTTTGAAACGAGGATGAAAACTTGTTTTCAAGAATGTACTCATTATTAAAGCGAATGATATCGTCATTGGTGATCTGTGAGGTAATTTTATCAGTATAAAATCGCAAAAAGGTCTTGAGCGCTTCAGTATAGGATTTTATAGTATTGTTACTATAGCGCTTTGACCGTAAATGGTAGGTGAATTTCTCAACATGCAATCGATGACTTTCTGAAAGCTCATGAGTACCGGCACCATGCATTGCTATAGTGGGTGTTGCCTTTGATTCCTTTTTTATGGGTTGAGCCTTATCCACCACGGCTGAAAAATCGACATACCCAAAAGGTCTTAATGCAGCGATAACAAGCCTGAAATTATCAGGTGTATTTTTTATGTACCAACAACGCATGGTCTGGCTCCAGGTGCAACCGGTGAGTTTTTTCACTGCTGCCGCTATTTTAGTATCGCGTTCAAACCGTATGCATAACACGGATGCGTGACGATGTACGGCTTTTTCCAGGGTTATTTTTTTCATAGTAATACAGGTCGCTAATTTAAGCGTAGCGCAAAAAAAATATACTAATCTTTCCCTGTACAGCCTGTATAATCCCCCTTTTTTCTTTTCATGGAAAACTGTACTTTAAAATCGATTATTGTATCTCCACACCTCTATAACACCACTAAATTTGTACAGCCAATACTTTTGCCAGTTAATTCACTTTCGGGATGTGCTGGCTTAATTCATAGTTCTCAAGGACTTATTATCCAGTATGGTTCAGTCTATTTTCTTTTCTTTTTTTTCTTACCCTCTTCATTCAATTGCAAAGCAGCTTTGGCATTAAGGGCGGTAACTACATTTTTTCCTGTTCTAGCCTCCAGCTCTTTGCGGGCTACCTTGGCAACAGTACCACCTTGTTTGGCCACCTTCTTACTTTCTTCAAAATCTTTGGGGTTGGTTGCGGCAGAAATGTCTTTTGTGGAGGCTTCGGCAAGCATGTTTAAAATGAGTTCAGTGTTTGTCATGTTATCCCTTAGGTTTTCCTTTTTAAGGCCTTTCAGGATTTTATATTCTTTGGTGGTTTTATCACTCCAGGCTTTGGTAATAATATCAGTAAGCGTAGCAAACTGAACACCTTCTTTCAGTCCTCTTTTTTTCCATTCATCTGCTAGCTCTTTTCGTATTTCAATGCTTTTAATCCGTTGGTTTATCCAGTTTTCAGAATAGCCCAATTTCATATATTGTTCCAGAGCCCTGTCAATACTTAGTTCAGGGTCTTGCATTTCATCCAATCGTTCAGAAGCCACCTGAGCCAACCAACGTTTAAAGGGTTCTGCCTTAGGTGAAGGGATGGATTGAATAAGACGAAAAAGTTGTTCGGTATCGGCAACATCTGTTAGCCTCATTTTACCATCACGTGCGGGCATTTTCAAAGCGTTACAATTTGTAACGGTTTCATTTCCTTCGTCTTTTAGCCGTTTTTTAAGTACCCGCCAATAAACCTGAGGATTAGGACTGTCGGTTAATGCCGCAATTACATCAACTATTGAGATAAACCATTTCTCTTGATCATCATCCCAAACAGACCTCACCTGTTTATCCTCAAAGACTTTTATCTCATTCTGCTTTTTCATTTATCTAAAGGTTTTTATTTCATTTCAAACAGTGATAGGTAGTCACCTGTCGTAAAACCATATACCTTTTTTGATGGATAATTACCCAAATTATTAGATGGTCAAAATACACAAATTTTCGGTTTTACTGTCCAAATGTTCAGTCACTGTTTGGTTTGCATTGGGTGTTGTCATGTCAATCGAACCCTGTTGTTCTACTGCCTTGTATCATAAAAACAGCTCCCTGTCGTCCATGTAATCCCACTTTTTTCTTTTCATGGAAAACAGTACTTTGAAATCGTTTCAATTTAATAGTAACGCTATGACACCCCGTAACAGCCGCAGAAGTTTTATTAAGCAGGTAGGTTTGGCCGCTGCTGCTTTCACTATTATTCCTCGTCATGTATTGGGCGGAAAAGGATTTTTAGCACCCAGCGATACCTTGTCTGTTGCCGGTATTGGCGTTGGGGGCATGGGCAGTGGCGATATGAACGGAATATCCAATACAAATAAAGCCGTTATTTCCTTTTTGTGCGATGTGGATGATCGCAGAGCAGCCAATGCCATCACGAAATTTCCCAAGGCAAAGTATTACAAAGACTTCCGGGTAATGCTCGAGAAGGAGCACAAGAGTATTGATGCCGTTTCTGTATCAACACCCGATCACAACCATGCCGTGCAGGCCATGGCCGCCATGCAACTGGGCAAGCATGTATACGTGCAAAAACCGTTAACGCATGATATCTATGAAGCGCGCATGCTCACCGAAGCGGCAAAGAAATACAAGGTAGTAACCCAAATGGGTAACCAGGGTGCATCGGGTGATGGTGTACGGCAGCTGGTGGAATGGTACCAGGCCGGATTGATCGGGGAGGTGCACACCGTGTATTGCTGGACGAACCGGCCCGTGTGGCCGCAGGGTATTCCGTGGCCATCACAAAAAGTGGAAGTGCCCAAGGAACTTGATTGGGACTTATGGTTGGGCACGGCTCCGTATAAAGATTACATCGACAATTTGGTGCCGTTTAACTGGCGCGGCTGGTGGGATTATGGCACCGGTGCACTGGGCGATATGGCCTGCCATATTGTTGAGCCGCCTTTTCGTGTGCTTGAATTAGGTTACCCTATGGATGTGCAGGCCAGTGTAGGAAGTGTGTATGTAGGTGAATTCAGGAGAGGATATTTTCCGGAGAGTTGCCCACCTTCATCGCATATTGTTATGACTTTCCCCGAGCGCGGCACAAAGCCAAAAGTAAAAGTGCATTGGATGGATGGGGGTATTCAACCTGAACGTCCGGATGAATTAGGTCCGAATGAACAGTTTGGTGATGGTGGCAATGGTACGTTGTTTATCGGAACAAAAGGCAAGATGATGTGCGGCACGTACGGCATACTGCCCAAACTTTTACCCACGTCAAGAACAGAAGAAGCAAAGGTGCCTCAAACGATTAAGCGTATATCCGGAGGCTCCAATGGTCATTATGCCAATTGGGTAGAAGGTTGCCTGGCAGGATATGGTAAAACTGAATTGAGTTCACCGTTTGAAATTGCCGGCCCGCTTACAGAGATGGTGTTGATGGGCAACCTGGCGATTCGAAGTCATGATCTTCGCTTTCCAAGAACAGACAATCCAAATCAATTCACATATCCTGGAAGAGACATCAAACTATTGTGGGATGGCGTGAACATGAAGATCACCAACTTTGAGGAAGCTAATCAATTTGTGAAGCGTGAGTATCGTGCCGGCTGGAAATTGTAACTTGCCCTATGTTTTTTAAGGATAGAGTTGTTTGGATTACGGGTGCGTCTTCAGGTATAGGAGAGTCGCTGGCATATGCTTTTGCACGGCAAGGTGCCAAACTTATTTTGTCGGCAAGAAGGGTAGAGGAGTTGCAACGCGTTAAAGCAGCCTGCAACCTATCGGATGAAGATTGTTTAATTCTTCCGCTTGATGTATCGGATACAGAATCGCTACCAACACTATCAAAGCAGGTGTACGATCGTTTTAAACAAGTAGATATCCTGATCAACAATGCCGGTGTCAGTCACTGGACAAAAGTAAAAGACCTGTCGCTGGACGTTATTCATAAAATTTTCAACGTGAATTTTTTTGGCGGCATAGCGTTAACCAAGGTTGTTTTGCCGGGTATGCTGGAGCGAAAGCGCGGGCATATTGTTATTATCTCAAGTGTGTTGGGTAAGATGGTGGTGCAGAAGCAAGCGGCCTACAATGCGAGCAAGCATGCCTTGCAGGGTTTTTATGACACGCTGCGGCTTGAAGTTGCACAGGATGGAGTTGGTGTGTTGTTAGTTTGTCCGGGGTTTGTTCGAACCAACGTAGCCAAAAACTCATTAAATAAAGATGGTGTGGCCATCAATCAGGATAATGACAAAATAGCCAAAGGGCTGGATCCGGATGCTGTGGCTAATGAGATTTTAAAAGCGATTGAAAAGAATAAAGATGAAATTATTATAGCCGGGCGTCCGGAAAAGTTGGCTATATTTTTGAAACGCATAGCGCCATCATTGTTTGCCACCATGATGCGCAAGCGTAAACTTCTTTGATCATATGATGAATATGTTGGAGTTGGTTGAGAAGTTGCAGGCGCGACTGAAGGGAGAATTGCCAGGTACAAAGGCACATGAGTTGCTTCGGGCAACACCGGTGGGCACCACGCTTCCTAAGTTTGAACACAACGTGCCGCCCAAGCCCGGTAGTGTTTTAATTTTACTCTATCCTGAATCGAATGAGGTATACTTCCCTTTAATCAAACGCCCCGATTATCTGGGTGCACACAGCGGCCAGGTGAGTTTGCCGGGAGGCAAAGCGGAAGCAGGCGAAACGGTATTTGATACTGCCTTACGCGAGGCACACGAAGAGATAGGCATTCATCCTTCTCAGGTCACTATTTTAGGAACGCTTAGCGAATTTTTTGTTATACCCAGTAACTTTTTGGTAACCCCCGTAATTGGTGTAGCACAGGGAAAACCCATCTGGGTTCCGGATAATCACGAAGTGGCCCGTGTACTTCATGGCCGGTTAGAAAATCTTCTGAAGGAGAATGCAGTACGAACACAGGAGATTATAGCTGCAGGTCGCTACCGCATGCTGGCACCACATTTTGAAGTAGAAGGGGAGATTGTGTGGGGCGCTACCGCGATGATGTTGAATGAATTTCGTTGGATTATACGCGACCTGAAGAACGAAGTGTTACCCTCCGGCAACTTTTGAAGCAAACGCCTCCAGCTTGCCTATCTCCTGATCAATCATCCATAAGCCAACACCTTCTTCACCTATTAAATCGAAAAGCTCAACGGCTCTTCGCGCAATGGTTTCTTCTTCGCGCTGCTCCATAACATACCACTGTAAAAAATTAAAGGTGGCAAAGTCTTTAATTTGAAAACATTGGTCAACAATGTTGTTGATCGATTTGGTAACCTCCAATTCGTGGTGCAATACATCTTCAAAAACTTCACGTAGTGAAGAGAAGGTATGCTTTATTCCCGAAACTTCCGGCTGAAGGGCATGGCCTCCTGCGGTATTCACGTAGTGGATCAGCTTAAGCATGTGCATCCGTTCCTCTTCGGAATGTTTGAAAAGAAACTGTGCAGAAGTTTCATATCCCTTGGTTTCACACCACGAGGCCATGGATAAATAGGCAGCCGATGACTTGCCCTCCATGACAATCTGTTTATTGAGTAGCGCTTCGGTTTCCTTGGTCAATGAGCGGGAAGGTGTTACAGTCTGCTGTTTCATGATCAGTTAGTTTCTTGAAATATAAGATCAAAAGATTCAGAAATATTCAAATACTGACAAAAATCAAGTGTATTAATTTGGAATTATTCTAAACAGCGCATAAAATTGATCATTATTTAAAATGATTCTAAGTAAGCGAGGTATGTTTACTAAAAACCTATCATTCCTGATCCTCTTTATGGTTATTCTATGCACTGGCCTTCAATGTTTTAGCCAGCAAAAGGTCACTATTTCGGGTCACATTTTAACCCAATCCGGAAACCCTGTTGAGAGCGCTCATGTTCAGGTTTTAGGCACATCGTTGGGAACAACCACCAATTCGGAGGGCAATTTTTCACTTCGTGGTTTAACTGCCGGAGATCATAAACTGCTCATTACCCATCTGGGTTTTCTTTCGCAATCCGTGATGACAAGTAGTGATTCTACGCTGCCACTATCAATTCAGTTGCAGGAAGATCCCCACCTTCTTTCCCAGGTTTTAGTTATCAGTTCGCGCGATCAATTGTTCAATAAAATTCCTGGATCAGCAGCTTACCTTGATCAGAATGAGCTGATTATGTTAAAACCTGTAACCGGTAATGAAGTATTTAGAAGAATACCCGGAATAAATGTTGTCGATGAAGAAGGAGCTGGTTTGCGTGTCAATATTGGTATTCGCGGCCTCGACCCGGATCGTAGCCGAAGTGTACTTATGATGGAGGACGGCATACCCATAGCCCTTAACCCTTACGGTGAACCGGAAATGTACTATACCCCGGCCATGGATAGGATGAGTGGTGTGGAAGTTTTAAAAGGTAGCGGTCAGATTTTGTATGGACCTCAAACGGTAGGCGGGGTTATCAATTACATCACAGCCGATCCACCGGACGAGGAAGAAATCCGGTTCAGGATACAGGGCGGTTCCGGAAGTTACTTAAGTGCGCTGGGAAGCTATGGAAATACATTTAACAAGACGGGTGTACAACTCACGTATTTGCGAAAGCAAGCCGAGGCTATGGGCCCCACGGATTTTCAGGTAAATGATTTCTCTGCTAAAATAAAAATGGCGATGTCAGATAAATCAACCCTGGGTGTTAAACTGGCTGCATACCATGAAGTATCAAATTCAACCTATGTTGGTATGACACAGCGCATGTACGATGCTGGCGGAGATGACTATTCCGTACTGATGCCAAACGATGAATTGGATGTTAGCCGATACCTGATGAGTTTTTCTCACCAAACTCAATTGGTAAAAGATCTTTCACTTCAATCCATGCTGTATGGCTATACTACCACACGCAACTGGAGACGACAGGATTATGCCTACAACTCCTATACCAATGGTTCGTTGAATCCACCGCCAGCCGACTGGACGGGCGTTGTCTGGGGAGATGAAAGTGTTGCTGGCGGAGCTATCTATCTTAGAAACCGAACCGGTAACCGTGATCGCCAATTTGAGGTAATGGGGTGGGAGCAAAAATTAGATTATTCCTTTTCGATCGGATCAGTAGCCAACAATCTTACAGCGGGTTACCGGTATTTATATGAACGTGCGTATGAACAGCGCATTAATGGAACAACGGCCACGGCACAATCAGGTGCTTTGGTCAGCGATGAAATCAGAACCGGAAAAGCCATCGCCCTTTATTTCCTTGATAAGATATCCTTGTCCTCCAAACTGGATGTTTCGCCAGGACTTCGCACAGAGTTTTATGATTACGAACGTGAAATTCTTCGTGAGGCTAGTGCTGACACCTATGAAATTGCTGAGAACAGAATTGGAGAGTTCATACCTGGAATGGGAATGAATTTCAGGCCAAACTCCCGGTTGAATTTATTTACTGGTATTCATCGCGGCTATGCACCACCACGAATAAAAGATGCCATTGATTTCAGTGCGGAAAATCCCGTACTTGACCTGGAGGCTGAAACGAGCTGGAATTTTGAACTGGGTTTACGCACACAACTTATGTCTGGCCTTTTCGCTGAACTCACCTGGTTCCACATGGATTTTGATAACCAGATTATTCCTTCTTCCCAATCTATTGGTGGTTCTGGCTTTGGTGTAACCAATGCCGGTAAAACCCTGCATCAGGGAATCGAGACGGCAGTTAATTTCAATAGCCGCGAGATGTTTGGATCGGCTTGGCTCTTCATGATGGATATCAATGGCACGTATACAAAAGCAACCTATAATTCAGATCGGGTAGTTCCAAACGGGAATGAAAGTGTAAACGTTAACGGAAATCGTTTACCTTATGCCCCACCGGTAACGGTTTCATCGGCCCTCACTGTTGAGTCTACCTTCGGATCGGGGTTACGCTTCACTTTTACTTCTGTCGCGAAACAGTTTACGGATGAACTGAATTCGGTTATGCCCTCCCATAATGGTCGCATAGGGGAGATGCCCGCCTACCAGGTGTTGGATGCAACCCTTTATCATCGTATACCAAAATACAATGCGCAGCTAAATCTTTCGGTAAAAAACCTGACCGATGAACGCTACATTTCCACCCGAAGACCAGAAGGTATACGGGTAGGGTTGCCACGATTTATTACGGCAGGTATCGAAATTAAATTTTGATTCTATAAAATTCGATGATCCCTAAAAATACCTGCAAATCTTATTTTAAAGTCATCGCGGGCTTGACCCGCGATCTTCAACATCTCCGGGATGTCGGCATGACAATTAGGTATCTTTGCGGATCATCAGTCTATAAAATAGCATTATATGAAACTCCAAACTAAAATAGTTATCCTGTGGCTTCTCGTTATTCTGGGAATGTTTTTACATCAGTTTTTTGGTCTTCATAATTTACGTTTTGGAGTAAACGTAGTAAAAGTGGGCTATGAAGCTGTGCCTGATATGGAAATGCTCAAGCGTTTGGGGCTATATCTTTTACCAACTATTTATATCTGCGGCATTATGTTCGTTCAATCCAAAGCGGTTCGATTATTGAATTTTGCAGCCAGTATTTTTTATACAGCCTTTCACAGTTGGCATTTTATTGATGAATTAGGAAAGATGAAGGATTGGGTACAGTGGATTTTGTTAACCCTTCTCATTATTTATTGCCTCATCCTTAACCTGGCTTCCTGGAAATGGTATCGCGAGGAAAGTGAGTAGTGCAATCTTGAAGATAAGTTTCTTTTGGTAGCCGTATTTGTCAGCCTGACTAACTAATCATGAACAATATGATACCCAATTGGAAATGACGCATTAATATAGAGCGATGGCGGTCCCCCCTTCGGGGGTTAGGGGGCTTGCGGGAAGGCAAAGCCACACCCATTTTAAGTTATGTCATTGGCAGTATGGCTGTCGGAAGACAGGCCTGTCGAAGGCTATTTGGCCGAACCGAGTTTGTATTATTGAGATGTCTTTAAAAAAAACAGGCAGGTGTTTAACCTGCCTGTAACTACATACTAAATTGTTGGGTTATCTCCTTTTCTTGGATGATGACTTTTTTGATTTAACTTTCTTGATCACTTTTCTAACTGCTTTCTTTTTTGGAGTAGCCTTTCGTACTACTTTCTTTGTAGCTTTCTTTTTAACAGCCTTCTTTTTAGCAATATTCTTTTTGACAAGCGATTTTTTAGCGGCCTTCTTTGCTACGTTCTTTTTTGCTGCTGATTTCTTCGCAGGCTTTTTAACATTTTTTTTCTTTACCGCCTTCTTCACAACCTTTTTTGCTGAAGATTTACTGACTGACTTAGGAGGATTTATACTCTTCGCCATTAAGTTCAGGGCAGAGCCAGCCTTGAACCATTCTATCTGACCAGCATTGTAAGTATGATTCACTTTTATAGTGTCACTGGTTCCATCTTTGTGATTGAGCACCAGAGTCAGTTGCTTTTCCGGAGCAAAAGAAGTCAGGTCTTTGATGCTAATAACATCATCTTCCTGAAATCTATCATAGTCGGCTTCATTGGCGAAAGTAATCGCGAGCATCCCCTGTTTTTTCAGGTTGGTTTCATGTATACGGGCGAACGACTTAACAAGAATTGCCCGAATCCCTAAATGACGCGGTTGCATGGCAGCGTGTTCGCGCGATGAACCCTCACCATAGTTGTGATCACCCACTACAATAGTAGCAACTCCGGCTGCTTTGTAGGTACGTTGTGTTGCCGGTACCGGTCCGTATTCACCGGTGAGCTGATTCTTAACGTTATCAGTTTTTTCGTTGAAGAAGTTCACTGCTCCGGTAAGTGTGTTGTT
>CAZQXC010000073.1:10251-11266 GCA_964597075.1 uncultured Roseivirgaceae bacterium
GTTATCGAGATGGCCACGGAAACGCAACCATGGACCTGCCATAGAAATGTGGTCGGTAGTACATTTTCCTTTGGCTTTGATAAGCAGCCGCATAGCTGTAAGGTTTTTACCATCCCATGGTTTAAACGGACTTAATGCTTGCAGGCGATTGGAATCAGATGCAATTTTTACCTGTACTTTGCTTCCATCTCTGGCTGGCTCAAGGTATCCGGCATCTTCAACATCAAATCCCCGTGGTGGAAATTCATGTCCGGTAGGTTCATCTAATCTTACATGCTGACCGTCTTCATTAACAAGCGTATCTTTTAAAGGATTAAATGTCAGGTCACCAGCAATGGCAAAGGCTGTTGTGATTTCCGGAGAAGCCACAAACGCATGTGTGTTGGGGTTTCCATCATTTCGTTTGGCAAAATTTCTATTAAACGAAGTAATGATCGAGTTTTTCCGGTTTGGGTCATTGGTATGTCGCGCCCACTGACCAATACATGGTCCGCAGGCATTCGCCAATACTACACCGCCCATTTTCTCAAAGGTTCCCAGGTATCCATCGCGTTCAACGGTATAGCGAACCAATTCCGATCCCGGGGTAATGGTAAATTCTGCCTTGGTCTTTAGTTTTTTATCCACGGCCTGTTTGGCCAATGATGCAGAGCGGGTAATGTCTTCATACGAAGAGTTTGTACATGATCCGATCAAGCCTACTTCAAGTTCTTTAGGCCATCCGTTCTTACGCACTTCATCAGCAAATTGCGAGATAGGGATAGCCCTATCCGGAGTAAATGGACCATTCACATGAGGCTCTAACGTTGATAAATCAATTTCAATAACCTGATCGAAATACTTTTCAGGGTTGGCATAAACTTCAGGGTCACCGGTTAGGTGTTCGCGAACTTTATCCGCCAGGTCAGCTACTTCTTTTCGGCTCGTGCCCCTCAGGTATTCGGCCATTTTTTCATCGTAACCGAAGGTAGAAGTAGTGGCACCAATTTCGGCTCCCATATTACAAATGGTTCCT
>CAZQXC010000073.1:11276-12168 GCA_964597075.1 uncultured Roseivirgaceae bacterium
CCCGTACCACCTTTCACGGTGAGAATTCCAGCTACTTTCAAAATCACATCTTTCGCGGATGTCCACCCGCTGAGTTTTCCGGTGAGTTTTACTCCGATAAGCTTAGGGAATTTTAACTCCCATGCCATGCCGGCCATGACATCAACAGCATCGGCACCACCAACACCAATAGCCACCATGCCCAGCCCACCTGCATTAACTGTATGCGAATCCGTTCCAATCATCATGCCACCGGGGAAGGCATAATTTTCCAATACCACCTGGTGAATAATGCCGGCACCGGGCTTCCAGAAACCGATACCATATTTGTTGGATACAGATTCAAGAAAATTAAATACTTCACCGCTGGCCGTAAGCGATTCTTTTAAATCCTGGGTAGCACCATTTTTGGCCAAAATCAGGTGATCGCAATGTACAGTAGAAGGTACCCGAACTTTGGGTATTCCGGCAGACATGAATTGAAGCAAAGCCATTTGTGCCGTAGCATCCTGCATGGCTACCCGGTCGGGCGAGAAATTCACGTAGGATTTTCCACGTCCGAAATTCTGCACCGGCTGATCTTCATGCAGGTGGGAGTAAAGTATTTTTTCTGAAAGGGTAAGGGGTTTTCCAACCACTTTACGTGCCTTGGCAATTCGCCCGGGCAAAGCCTTATAGGCCGCTTTAATCATGTCTAAATCAAAAACCATACGTGTTCATTTTAGGACTGCTAAACTACGAATTATTTGGTTTTTTGTATGGTTTTGCTGCTATTAAGAAAGTTTTCCTTCCTTTCTGGTCTGGTTATATTGCCCAATAACTTTTTATCCGCATAGATGTTGAAGTTTCAATGAAGGCGATTGTTATCGGTTCGGGAATGGCGGGATTATCCACGGCCAACCGGCTACGGGCT
>CAZQXC010000074.1:0-11961 GCA_964597075.1 uncultured Roseivirgaceae bacterium
CGGCTGTGATGATTCCTCCTACTACCAACCATGTATACGTATTGCCCACAACATTCGCGGTCGTATAAACTAAGCCGGTTTGATTGGCGCAAGCTGTTACCGGGCCACCAATCATTGGTGCCGGGTTGGCGATCGTAAGGGTTGCTGCTGAGCTGGGAAGGTCAGCCGTGCACTGACTGCCTCCGCCATTACTTACCCTTACACGATACTCATAGCCATTCATCGATGAAGTAACACCCGTAAGGGTTAGTGTAGCACTTGTAGCTCCACTGTAAATACCTCCATTGACTATTGGATTAAATCCACTACCACTATCTTCTTCCCACTGAAACTGGAGATTGGTACCTGAGGCTGTGACGGAGAATAAAACATTTCCATTCACACAAGCCGAAACATCAACAGGATTCACTGCTATAGAAGCCAATTCCTCAACGGACAGCAATACTTGGTTGCTTGTAACGCTTGGTGAGCATGTACCTGAAACAATTACCCGATAACGATATGCGTTGAAGGCCAACGGTACGTTGGTGAGCGTAAGTGTTGGCTGGTCGACCCCACTATACACACCTCCATTACTTAGGTTCGTAAAGTTGAAGCCCGCGTCCGTACTCACCTGCCATTGGTAGGCGGGATTTGACGTTGAACCAGGATCAACCGTAAAGCTTGTATTCGAGTTTTGGCAAATTGTACTACTGCTGGGTTGTGCTGCGATTTCAGGTCCCAGGAACACACTAAACACAGCCATTGCTGCCGTGGCTATTCTAGCAGTTGGCCAACTGGCTGTACTTTGCTTCGTGCTTTGTGCCACGTGCAATCCAAATGCACTCTGCAGAGAAATATTATTTGGTGTGTAGTTAATATTACTGGCAACTCCATTGGTCCAACTAGCTGCTCCGGGGTCATCACGCGTAACAAGCCCGGTAACCAGCAAGGACAAATTCTGGGCTGAAACTCCGGTCGTGCCTGTGCTCAGTGATGTTACACTAAATGTTCCTGAATTATTTGAAACCGCCTGATCAAAAATAAAACTGGTACCGCAACCACCGGTTACCTCAAATTCCTGAATAATAAGGTTATTAACACCCCCTACGTTCCAGCTTGTCTGTACCCCTGTGGGCTCAGCTAAACCTGCAATCTTGTAGAATATGGCTATGCCTCTACGGTCAGCGGTAGAACCATTAGTTTTAAAATGATTCTCAACAATCTTAGTCCATCCATCGGTTGTTGTGGAACCCACTGCCACATTTTGTCCATTGATTAGTGCGGTATTGGGGGGAAGAGGATCGTTGCCTACACGCATTCCCGTAATTGCGATAAGGAGATTTCCTGTACTGGGTGTGGAACCGAAGTTTGCGCTCGCATTCGGATCACCGTTTGCCTCAACATTCTGAATACGGGTAACTGTCTGCGCGGAAGAATTGGTTAAAGCAAATAAAAAAGCCAGTAGAAACGCAAGGACATAGCCGCAACTCCTTTTATAATCAGAAGGGTTATTAAAACGGTAGAGTTGAGGCATAGTAGCTTGTAATCCGGCTATAGACAGTTAATAACGCATTATCAAAATTGTAACCCTAAAAACAAAATATTTATACGTTTTAAAATGTACCATTTGGACGCAGTTTAATTAAGGCAATCTTATCCTGCTGCCCGGCCAGTTCCATAGTGCCCAAAATCAGGATATCACCATTGGGCAACTCTGCTACGGCTGCACCCCGATCGTCATTATTCTCGCTTCCAAATGTTAAATCAAGATCAGATTGTAAAGAGGTATCCAATCTTTTAAGGAAAATATCTCTGTTACCCTGTGCGTTAATTTGATTTGCCAAAACATAAAATCTGCTGCTTCCAATAGATACTGCGGCAGCCTCAAACTCATCAGAATTACTAAATATTATACCTTCGCTACGAACCGTTGAAAAATCACTATTCGTTGAAACTGCGAATACTTTTCTGTTAATGCCATTATCATCACTTTGCGTGGCAATTGCAACTCCCCCAAAAGTTGTTCGAGCAACAGATACTAAACGTTCTTGCAAAGTCAGCGTACCAGCATATAGAGAAGAAGCTGACCTAGGGTCTTCAAGGAATGCCCTAAAGAATAAATTCGATTCAATTTTAGGCTCATTTGGTAACCTTCCATCGGTTATACCATCCCAATGACCACAATACATAAAATTATCAGTACTCAATTGGATAACCCTAACTGCTAACCCAGTGTGTGATCCACCTATCAGATCAAAACGAATTGTATCTAAATTTTGATTGAGTTTAACAACCATTAAATCCTCCTTTATCTCGGGAGGAACAGTTAATGAAGTATTCGCATTAGCCGAATCCCAATCTGTTGTTCTTCCAGCAAGGTAAAACCCACCGACCCCACCAGCTTGTAATGATGTGATTGATACCCCCTCCTGACTTAATAATTTTGTTTGAAGTTTAGTGCGGGTTTCGATAACTCCATTGGTATGGATGATGGTAAATTGTGTTTCTAATACATTACCATTAACCTGCGTATTTGAAAGTACAATAAACTTGCCGGCATTAATACCCTCAATAATTGGTTCAACGTCTTGAACAAACTCATTAACATCGGAATCCAGAACCTTAGACCAAAGCTCATTCCCTTCCAAATCCGTCTTCAAAATATATACTCTTTTATCCAGGCCCGTGGTTATAGTTCCTACTATTATTACCCCGCCATCATTCGTCACTACAAAATCCTTTGCTTCATGACTCCCATCTTCACCATAGTATTTAATGAAGTAATTTTTAAATTCCGGATCAATGCTATTTTTTGTATCACAACTGGATGTAACAAGTCCAATCACAAGACACATGTATAGTCCGAATAAACGCGACTTAATCATCACTTTTATTTATTCCTTTTAATATCATACGAGTCCTTGGCTTCTTTAACTTTCGTGGATTGTAGAATGGCTTAACAATGCCAAATGAAATAGCCAGATTATCCATCCTGAAGAAATCATCGGCATGGCCGTATTCGATCATCGGAGAGTCGTATCCATTGGTTGATGTGGGGATTACAATATTACTTAAACCAAAGGTGTATCGAAGGTCAGCAAACAGATAGTTCAACCCCATTTTGTATCGTACGCCACCTCCAACCAAAAACGACCTGTTAATCTTATTACGAAATTCGGTAAGTGTAAGTGTTGGGCTTTCACGTGTTGTAGATTGCGGAGGACCATCATTAATGACATCCGTTTTTATTGAAATTATTCTACCACGTTCAGAAGTTAACCAATGCAATGCAAGCCCCGCATAACCAAATGGTCGTATCTTACCTTCTATTGCAGACAATTTAAAATATATAGGTACAGACATCCACAGCTGGTTTCCAGTATATTGTAATTCATCGAGATTAAATCGCACCTGGTCCTTTTTGTAAGATGCCGTGGCAATAGTAAACTCTCCTGTTAGCGATAAATCACGGGTGATGTTCCAATCAACCCCACCCCCAAACTGGATTCCCAACCTCAATCCATAATCATTGGTAACGGGTTGGCCCGAAGGACTTATCGTTTCTATCACCCGTACCATTGAGGTATTCCCTCCCACTTTTCCAAACACTGCAAAAATCGGATCGGCCGTAAACTTTTTGCTCAGGTAAACCAGGTCAATCGGGTGTAATGCTGTATCTGTTTCAAACTCCGGATTTGCTCGTAACACCTCCAGGTAACTGTTTTCGGCAGAAATCGGATCGTCAAGTAACAAATAAGTCTGCGCCAGTAAAAGATAAGCACGCTGTTTTTGTTCCCTGGAAAAGCCTCGGTCAATACAGGGCTTTAGAAGAGAAGGAACTCCATAAAATCTTCCGGAGTTGAATTCCTCCGCAGCCATAGCCAGGGTTTGCTCACAATCCGTGCGCTCCTCCTGTGCAAAAGCGCTAAAGGAAAACAAACTGATTACGATTAAGCCAACTATAAATTTATAAAATCCCATGTAACGGTCAATAATCTTTAATGAGCAGATTTGTACACGTATTTTCAAACGGAATATCACCCCCAACGTACTTCTTCCACTCCTCCTCTGTCATATTTCGTTTCAGTAGCGGACAAATCTGATTCGCCAGCAATTGCGGATCAGTCGGCCATACCCTGATTTCGGATTCATGTCCGGCTGCAATTAAGTATTTGGAATCTCTTGAGAAAGAAATGTCCCAGATAAAACCATTATTGTTATCCATTTTAATAGGAAGATCCTCAATAAAGTCCAGCACCCACATTTGCAGTAAGCGGTCGCTACCGGCACTCGCCAGTAACTTGCCATCCGGACTGAACTCTACATCATATACACCCGCTTTATGACCGGTGAATTGTCTTTCCTCCTTACGTTGTGCCACGTTATACAACTTAACCAGGCCTCGCTTTTCATTTTTCTCAAAGGTTCCGTAAGCAATGGTTTTTCCGTCCGGGCTAAATTTAACGGAGAGGATTTGTGACGCATCATAACTCACCAAAGTCTCCAGCACATTGGTTTCAAGATTCAAAAGAACAAGTTGTCCCGACCAGGATGCTCCCACCAGATTTTTACCATCCGGGCTTATCGATAGGGCTTTAAGTTCTGACGGTGCCGTTACCAACGTTCGTGATTTTCCTGTTCGATGATCCACAAACGAAAGTGTCCTGTCTGTTTTGCTTACAATAAATCCGGAGTTATCGGGCAAAAACTCCAGGGCATTCGTAGCGCCTACAAGATCTCTTACCAATACAGGGCTGGCGGCTTCATTTTGAAGATCAAAAATCTGTACTGCAGCAGAGTCCGTACCATTTACCAGGTATCGTTCATCTTTACTCAGTGCAACTACTTTATTTGGATAAGCATTTTGATAAACAGTGGGTTTGCTTGTTCGTTTTTCATAGTCACCTGTAAAGATTCTTCCATCCGCAGCAGCAGCATAATAGGTAGTTCCTTTTGATGAAATAGCCAACGCATTCATCCGGTTACGGGATGATCCAGGAATCTTGATGGCGTTATAACTTAATCCAGAAGATACCGTAAGCGCATGGTAAAGGGCGTTGTAGACGTACGGATCATAGCGCTTACCCTTGTAACGGGTATGAAAATGGTAGGATTGCATAGCCAATGTACCGGCCAAATCTTTATCATCATCTTCTTGGACAGACTTGCCTGCCATTTCCTGTGCTTTCGCTAAAAAGTACAGCCGGTTGGCTTCTTCATAATTTGCTTCCGCACGTGCTGTTTCCGTTTCAGCAAATAACCTTGCCGCCTTTTCTTTCTCTCCGGCAGCAATAGCTTCCCGTTCTCTTTGTTGTGCTAAATCAAGTGCTTTCTCCGCTCGTTGTTTTTCAAGTTGTGCTTGCTTTAACGCAACCTCCACTTCACCTTTCGCTACTTCCAGCTCTTTATTTGCTTCTTCAACTTTTAATTTTTCTTCCTCAACAGCTTGCCTTGCTAATTCAGCAGCTTTTGCTTCCGCTATAGCTTTAGCCTCCTGCAATTTGGCTTCAATGGCACTATTATCGGCTGCAATTTTTTGGGTGTATGCAAACACTAAAAACAAAATAGCAATTACGGCAGCAACTCCTAAAACAATAGCCGTAACGCGCGCGCGTTGAAGCATGCGCTTTTGCTGTAACTCCTGGTTCTTTAATTCCGCTTCGTAAGTTATTCTGCTGGTATCCAGAAATACAATGGCACGCTCAAAGGCTTCATCATAGCGTTGCGCCCACTCGCGTGTGGGGCGCTGTTTCTTTTGCCAGTTAAGGGCTAGTTGCAAATCGGGAGGCCTCCACAAACTCGTTTTACCAATCTGGTACATGGCGGCCGCATCCGAAATGCGTTTATATATGGTGGCCGATTCAAACTCATCTTCCACCCAGGTGCTTAACCTGTTCCATATCCGCATTAAGCTTTCGTGTGAAAGTTCGATAAGTGAGTCGCCTGTTAACGAAAGGGTATACGCGGGCATCAGAAAAGATCGACCCGGTTTGCGGAAGTGCTCTACCACTTCAATTATTTCATCTTCATCAGCATCCGCTAACTCGGCTATCAACCCTAATCGGGCTGGTCTGCGCATACCTTTATTATCGTCACTTTTCTCTGTAACACTTTTGAAAAGTATTTCTGATATTTCCTTTTGACGTGGAGACAACTCTTCAAAAATTTCATTTGCGTGAAGCGAGAGTGCCTGGGTAATCTTACCAACGGCATTGTAATGCCGGATGTCCATCGGCTCTCCCGGCTCACGGTTAGCTACCCAGTAATCCCATGTACGCATGAGCGCATGCTGAAGAATTGGAAGTTGATCCTGGTTACGGCCCATATCGGCCAATAACCGTTTCACTAAACGCTTTGATATGCGGCCACCCGCCACGGCAATCGGACCTTCGATGGCCATCTTTTTCTGATCCCGCGTCATTTGCGGTACCAGGTAATTACTTTCGTTTATAACTTCCGTTAAGCCACTATACGCAGAGCACTTCGCGATAAAATCGGAACGCATGGTTACCGCAATGTAAACCGGAGTGTCCTGCTGATGAATAGCATGTAGTATAAGGTTTACATACAGCTGCGTTTCATCAAATACTTCATCAGCAGCTTCTGTTTCATGAAAACGGAACAACTCTTCAAACTGATCGACCATGAAAAATACATTGTCGAGTTTGTGTTGTTGTAAATATTTTGAAACCTCTACTAAGCCATGAGAACCACTGCGCAGAACTGAGTTAATAATTGATGTGTGCACAATTCTGTCATCGGATGAAATTCTATTATTGGCAATAAGATACTCTACAACTGCCTCCGTAAGATTTTGCAATGGTGTAGCACCCGGCCGGGTGGTGATAACATGCCAGTGTGGACTGGAGTGTGTTACAAATCCACCGTACAATACCGGAACTAGTCCGCATGACATCATGGATGATTTTCCACTTCCGGAATACCCCATCACACAAACAAAACGATGTTTGGATAACTTCAGCAAAATATCATCCACCTGCCCTTCCCGGCCAAAATAGAGATGACATTCATCCACCGTGAAGGGACGCAATCCCGGAAAAGGATTTGAGCTGTCGGGCTGAATTTCTGTCAGCACATCAACTTCCTGATCGTGTTCCGTATGAGATGACTGGGTCAGCATATCAAGCTTCAAACAACTTGAAAGTTAAAGATTTGCGGGTTAATTCTTAAGATCACGCTTAATGAAAAAGATTAAAAAATGAAAAAACTTTATAAAGCTTAAAAAATCGTAGCGAAATGTAGTAAAAATATCGATTACAGCCAAATTTAAACGAATTCCAACACCTTATCGGCAAGACGCACATCATCGGAAAGCAATTCGTAGAATTGATCCTTGTTCAGACACAGTAAACTGACCTTTGTTTTAGCTTTCACGAGATTAGTTGTCACAAAATTTGGTAGCGAAAGCAACTCTCCGATAAACTGACCTTCCGCAAATGATGCAGTGAACTCACCGCGTTGGTAGAAATCTACTTCACCTTTTGCCAGTACATAAAAGTTGTTATTAATCTTCTCATCCAGGGCCAAAGTCTCTCCTTCGTTCAGGTTAATTTCATTGCTTATATCAGCCAAATGACTCAATGTTATTCCAGGCACACCGTCAAAAACCGATACCTGCTGAAAGAACATAACTTTGCTGAACATGCTCATCCTGTTCGTCAGGACAACATCGTCCAATGCCTTGAACTGATTGGGAGACAGGCGCTTAACGTGCTTTTTGTACTCAGACTCATTGATTTGAGATAATGACCAGGCGGCAACCTCCCTGATTAATAAGTCGGGATTGAACATTTGGGCAATCAAATCCAGTTTAAAATCTTCAATTTTTTGCAAGCCGATTTCATACAATACACAGGCTTTTGTCCAGCGGTTGGATTGCGTAAAATCACGGTTGATAATAAACTTTAAAACCAGTTTGGAATCGAGCTTTACCCGTGGATAATAAATATCCAGCTTGTTTATCCTTTCTACATCTGAAATATCATCCAAAATCGGAATAACCCGTTGTTTTAATTGTTCCGACAAGAAAACATCCAGAAGCTCGACAGCATAGGTGATTCCTTCGGGTGTTCCACTATCAATATTCTCCTTTACAAGCTGTATGGAATGGGTATCATACAACATCGCCAACAGCATATAAATATGCTCAATATCACCTTTAATTTCATAATGTAATGACTTGATAATGTGGGCGTTAAAACCATCTGATCCAATCTCTTGTATAGCACTTAAATTCCAGCGTATATCTGCAATATCAGCTTCAATGGCATACTTGATACGTGTAACCTGGGAAATACCGGCTTTGAAGCCACATTCGCCAAGTGAAAGCAGTACCTGTGATACAACAATTTTATTGGGGTAATCAATTTTGTTCCATAGCAAATCCTTGGCACGCTGACCACCGATTCTGCCAATAGCTTGTATAACGCGCTGCATAAGGTGGGTGCTTTGTCCACTTCTGAAAAAGGCCGCATCCAAAGCGGGTAATGTTTTTTGGCCGATTAAAACTAAGGCATTCATAGCCTGGTTGCTGTAAATTGGATTGCCCATATTTTCAATCAGGGCGTTAATCACCTCGGAGTTGTTCTTTTTAATGGCCGATTTAATGGCTGTATTTCGAACTTTTGATTCAGAGTCTGAGAGCAACTCCATCAAAAAGGAAATACACTCCTCTGCAGAAGTGTGTAACAATAACTCTGCAGCATATTGCCTGTCGCTGGGATTTGCCGACCGGGATAGCTTCTGTATTCGTTGTTTGGTAATATCGCCATTGTTATCAATGATCATTTGTAAATCAGTGATAGACAAAACACTCTTATCCTCCTGATCAACTTTGGTTTGATCCATTCGAATGACATACTTGTCGGATACCGACAACCCCTTCATTTCATTCATCTTTTCCTGTGCATAATGCCGCACGGAATCATCCTGATTTTTAATGAGATTATTTATCCAGACCGAGGTTTGACTGGCATTTATTTTCTCCAATAGCTTGTATGAAAAGACTGCCTTACTGCTGTCCGGTAGGGCCATCATACCTTCTAGTTTATGGGTGATTTGAGTAAATCCGATTTCGAGCTTATCTTGCTGAAATTCAGGACTTTCCAACTTCTGGCGAATCTTAGTTTTATACCCACCATACAACCTGTTTACTACAACAAAATAAACCCCCGCCAAAAGAACTAGGAACGCGGAAATGTGGATTACCTTAAAGGCAGGAATAAACGCTAAGCCGAAGATCAATAAACCCGCAACAAGCCGGGAGCTTTCGTTTACAAAGCCTTCTACACGCGCCTGCACATTGAACCTGATTCTGTTATCAAGAGGAATAAAGAATAACTTGAATACGGGGTTTTCCAATGAATCTCGCAGGGTCCAGTTAAACAATCGGCTCATGGCCACAAAAAGAAAGAAGAAAATAAAACCGGTGGGCGAAGTAACTTTATCAAACCCAAAGAACGAACCCGCCAGTACCGACCCGAGGGATAAAACACCCAGTACGATGGGGAGAATAAACAAGGAAACCCGAAGGCCGTAGTTGCTGATAATACGATTGTTAACGAAGGTTTGCATGATTAAACTCAACGCATAGACAGCACCCGTAAAAAAGGCATTAAAGTCAGTAAGATCACGTTGATTTGGGAATTGCTCCCGAACCATTTCCTGAAAAGAGAATTGATTGAATACAAAGGCAGTCATGGAAACTACCAGTAACATAGACATTAGTAGAATGTACTTGTCCGAAAACATTCTTCGAACGCTGGATTCCTTTCGCACTTCAGCATCAAACTCACGAGGGTCATCCTTGGAAAGTTCAAAACGGCCAGCAATGAGCGCCAGGAAAATACCCGCCATAAAAATGGCCACGCAACAAACCAGTAAATAATCAGAAGTTTCAGGAACCAGGGTAGCGGTAAAGGGAATAACAAAAGAAGCTGCAATAGCTGCTATGAGCTGGCCGGTATCAATCCAACCTATTATGCTTTTTGATTGCCGAAAATTAAAAAGGCGGCCAAATGTGCCCCAATAACTTAAAAAAAGCAGGGCAATGATAGGTCCTGAGAAGGCAAACATGGCAAAGATCAAGGGATTTTCCCACGCTGGATTGCCATAATGCAACAATATATAAACGCCTAGCGTGAACAAGAAAATGCCTGCAACAACCAATAAGGTGAGCATGGAAAAGCGAATACGATTCTGTAAAAAGGAGAAAATACCAGTGGAGAGAATTCCCAGGAAACCGGTTATTAGAAAAGCCTTTTCGAGGTACTCACCGAGTTTATTAAGGAAGAGTGAATCGGCCGTTACCTGATAGGTAGCGATGAATACCCCCATGAAAAAACCAGTTGCCAGCATAAAGGCAACCTGCTTTTGTTCTAGAGTTCTCGTGCGAACGGAAACAGGAAAAAGTTTTGCCATACAAGCGTATGGACAAATATAAAATAAAAAACCGGCTTTAAATCAAATCAAAGCCGGTTAGCGCGAATTGTTGAATAGACATTTATTCCTTCACAGGTTCCTTCGCAGTTTCGGTTTCAGTAGCGTAATCGGCATTCAATCCGGTAATTACATCTTGGGTAATATCAAGTGCATCAACCCCGTATAGAACATCGCTGGTGGTGTCAAACTTTAATACTAAATGAAGGCCCCGCTCCTTCCCATACTTTTGAAGGAAAACTGTTATCCGGTCGTATAATTCTCTGTTCAATTTCGATTGATCGTTCATCAACTCTTGCCTGATACTTTGTTCATACAGCTGAAGATTTTGTTGTTTTTTTCCAAGATCTTCCTCAACTGCACGTACCTGGCCAACCGTCATATTGTTAACATTTCGTTGGTAAGCCTCAATCTCCTTTTGTAAACTTTGAGCCCGGTTTATATAATCCTGCTCAACTTTTTTAGATTTTGCTTCGAGAATCTCTGCACTGGCTTTCAGGTATTCATATTTACTCAAAACTGAATCCGAGTTAATGTAGGCTAATTTTAGTTCGCCAATATCGAAAGAGGATGTCGTATCGGAAGAGGCGGATTTCTTCGGAGCAAAATGGAGATAGTACAATACTCCGACAGCCACCAGGAGCACTACGTTTAGAATAAGGGGTAGATTCTTCATCAGGATTTTAGTTAGATCCTGCCTACCGGCAGGAAGGCGCAAATATATACGAAAGCCAATCCCATGGCAATGGGGTGAACTGAAATTTAGACATTATGCTATCCGAATAACGTGGTAGCGTTAATCTGCTTCCATTCCCTTTGTCTGAAATGAGTACAGCGTGGGGTCAAGCGTTAAAGCATCTGTATTAAAATCACTGATAAACTGTTCAATTACGTTAGGGGTAATTTTTTCTATGTGCAATCCAATATCAAGGGCTACTCCGAAATCAACGTTACTGTCCTGATCAACATGTTCCTTTACTTTAACGTGTTCATCTTCCTCCAGTTCCATAATCACTTCAGCCATGTATAATCCTATTTCCTCTTCCTGATCATCTAATGGTTCAAGATTACCATTTTCGTCTTCTTCATACGTGATCTTCTTATAATTTGGAAAATGGTTTGCCGCCCGGTGTTCAGCAATTTCAAACAACTCGCTTTCATGCTGAAGACGTAGCGTATAGATCACGGTATCAAAGATTACTTCGTTGTCCTCATGTATTCCAACGAAGTAAAAGTGAGCATATTCATCGGTGGTTTCATCTTCCTCATCCAGTATAAAAGCCTGACCAAGGGCTTTCATCTTTCTTTTATACTCTCCAATAATCTGGGGGTCAAAACCCGTGTTTGCAACTGTTTTCATAACCTAAATTCAGACATTTGAATATAGTGAATTAAACTACTAAACCTGCAATTTTCCATGATTTTAGTCATGTTACAGTAGCTTTTAATAATAACTTTAACGATAGTCCGCAAAGATACCTAAAACGTCATGCCGGCCGCTGAGCCTGCCTACCGGCAGGC
>CAZQXC010000075.1:0-11846 GCA_964597075.1 uncultured Roseivirgaceae bacterium
AGCAGGGTATAAACAAAAAGTGAGATTGCGCAAAGCAAGATTAATTTTCTTGTCACTGTCATGTACTGATAAATATAATGCTGTTACAATGTCAAATTATTATATAAACAACAATTAAAAAAATAAGCCCGGCTTTTCGGCCGGGCTTACCTAATGTGTTTAGGTTTCTATTTAATCGCAGGCGGATACTTACTAAATATCTGCTTTACAGCATAGTTGATGTTTTGTTCGCGCTTTTGAGCACTGGCGTCTTCGTCAATGGTTTTAGTAGCACGGCCTTGCCACACAATTCGTTCAGCCGAAACATCAACCAGGTTAATGAACAAGGTACCTACAATATATTCATTATAATTGATAGAGGTAGTAGAAAAACCACCACCATATCCATAACGGCCGTAGTACCCTCTATAACCAGGACCGGTGGTTGTTGCCGTTGCATCCACTTTCTCTTCCGCCTTCACATGCATATCCACCAGTACATCAGGATTATCCGATTTACTGAAACCTTTAGCGGCCATCTCCGCATCTACGGCAGCTATAACACGATTTCTGTTTAAATCACCAACGGGTAATTTTTGTGAATCTTCGCTGTATGCATAGGTTTTATACTTTGAAAACTCAGCCTGTTTGTCGTAGTCGTAGCTCACCTTAAGTGAACTGCACGCTGAGGCAATTAATGCCAATGCAATTATTAAATACTTTTTCATGTTAACCGGTGTTTATTTGTTTAAATTCAAATGTAGGTAATGGCGGGATATTATAAAATGATCAAAATCAGTATACTGATTAATGACTACACGGATCAAAGGTCTCCCCAACCGCAATTAAAGAAGATTACTAAATAAAGTGTCTATTAAATATTTTTTAGGCGCACTTTACTTATCTAAAAGTAAACCCTAATCCTACTGTAAGCGCATTGAACTCCTGAACAGAATAATTTCCATACAGGTAAAACGCAAGAATATTTAAGCGCATACCAACATCCAGACGCATGCTGTTGTTTTTAAAGTCGGCTGAATAGGGGTTCGTTAAATTAAATCCCCCATTGGATTCACCTCCAAAGAACTGGTAACTTCCCTTCACATCAGCAGAAGTCTTTATGCCATTGTAGCCAACTCCTCCAAAAAACGTTACAAAGGAAAGTTTCTTGGAAACCAAAGCCTGAAGTAAAAACGCATTGAATTTGTAAATTACTTCCTGGGTGGTTCCTGGTGTTTCCGGAGGAAATTCAGTAGCCAGCCCGGAAAGATTAGTTTTTCCTTCAAAGGCAGTATACGCTGCCATTACAGACAAATCGAACGGAAGCATTTTGATGGCGGGTATGTGTTGCTTGATGTCATGCCGAAAACCCAATCCAAACAATTTTGTTTCCGTACCCCCTATCGTAACTTTTGGAACAAACCGAATCATCACATCGGTACCTTTTATAAGTCCCACCCCAATTTGAATCATAGGTGAACCAATCGGTGCAACCTTTATGGTCTCCCTGAGATTTAATCCTTCAGGTCCGCTGAAACTTTCATCGGCTATGTCATCATCATCAAAGTCTACATCATACGTTGTTCGATCATTTGGGCCTATAATTGTGGGTGCATTACCACCTGGATTGGTGGTATTGGTAAATCCAACAATAGTTGTGAGATCCAAACTCTCAGGATCAAAATAATCTCTTGACTTAGGCATAAATACGGGTGTTACCGCAATGTTGATATCAAAACCTCCTAACTTATGTGGCTTTGCCGTATGAAACCAGGCGCCATTCAACGCATAGGATAATCCTTCAATCACCGGACTGATATACGCAGTAATGAGTTTACCCCCATCTTCCTGGCCGGCCTGAAGAAAGCGAATAAGATCATCTTCATTTTGTGCTTTTACAGAAGCAGATAAAAGCATCACGACAGAAAGTGATGACCATGAAATCAATTTAAATATATTCTTCATAAGTGCGGATTATTTAGTAACTGTAACCTTCATCCCCCGACAGGAATTTTGGTAAGCTCATTCATGTAAAACTTTCGAATTTATTTGCAAAGTGCAAGAAAAACAGGACATTAATGTTTATATTTTTGAACCTGTTATTGCCGAAATGGTCGTTAAGTTTATTAGCATCTGGGCATCCTGAAGGGACATTCAAATCAATATTCTTTAGTTTCTATGAAAAGAATAGCAATTATAACCATGGCACGCAATGATGAGTTTTTTCTCGGTCGTTGGGTAAACTATTATGGCCGACTATTTGGCGAAGAAAATCTGTATATCTACCTGGACGGGTTGGACCAAAAGCCACCTCACGGAGCAGGAAGGTCAAATGTGCATATAGTCGAAAAGCAGGGTATCAAAGTTGTTTCTGCCGAAAACCTACGTCTTAATTTTTTATCCGACCGCGCTGCGGAATTATTTAAAAGTGGTTACGAGTTGGTTATCGGCTGTGATTCTGATGAATTTTTAATCCTTGATCCCAACACGGGTAAAAGTTTGCCTGAATACTTGTCTTCCCTAATAATTAAAAGCACAGTTTCTGCACTCGGTCTTGATGTTGGTCATCATTTGAAAAAAGAATTACCGCTTGACAAATCAAAGCCCATTTTGCAACAGCGGCATTATGCATTGATCAATTCGCGGTTTACCAAAACGAATATTATTGCCAAACCGGTTCGTTGGGGCCGCGGTTTTCACCGGGTTCGCGGACATAATTTTCGCATTGACAAAAATTTATACCTGCTACATTTCGGCAATACAGACCACGATACACTGCTGGCCAAATACAACTCAGAAGATATCATAGCACGGGGTGAACAAGCTCATTTCAAACGAGCGCGCTTAAGTGTAGTCCATTCTGTTACAAACAAAAATAGTATTGATGGCGACATTGTATTTCGAATGGCCCGAATCATTCAATCTACTTTTCGACCCATTTACGCCTGGAATAAGCCATCCATGCTTGGCCTAAAGTGGGTTGTAAAAATTCCGCAGCGCTTTAAAAGTGTCGGGATATGAAAATTGATCTGGTTTAATTTGCCCTTGGAAAAATCATAACCCTGCCGATACGTTGCACAATTAACTTTCTGCTGCTAAATAAATTAATGCCGATATGTGGAATTTTTAGAAAAAAGCTACCGGTCGCGGAATATCACTGGATCAGCGAGGGTTGGATTACTTTGAGAAATTCGACAGAAACGAAATAAAGGACGACATGCAAATTCGTACTTTAGAAGCATGAAAGGAATAGTGATGCGATCAACCGGATCATGGTACGATGTGTACACAGAAGACGGGCGTTTATTGGCATGCCGTACGCGGGGCAAATTACGACTGGAGGGCTATAAAGAAACCAATCCCATTGCTGTGGGAGACCAGGTGGCCGTAGACGTTGAAAATAATGAAGGGATCATCACTAAAATCCTTGAGCGCAAAAATCATATTCAACGCCAATCCGTAAAGAAAACCGGGCACGCTCAGGTACTGGCCGCTAATATTGATCAGGCCGTATTGATCGTAACCATGATTATGCCCCGTACTTCTTCCGGATTTATCGATCGCTTTCTCGTTACCGCTGAAGCGTATGAAATTCCCCAGGTAATCATCTTTAACAAACAGGATGTTTTAAAGGAATCTGACCGGGAAGTTCAGCAGCAATTGATTAAAGTGTACGAAAAAATTGGCGTACAATGTCTCAAAGTATCAGCGCTGCAAGATGACATGCGCGCGGTTACCGAACTACTGGCTGGAAAAATTTCCTTGGTTGCCGGGCATTCAGGAGTAGGTAAATCAACTTTGCTCAACAAGCTCTCCCCGGAAATCAAGCAGTCAACAGCAACTATTTCGGACTTTTCAGAAAAAGGAACGCATACCACTACCTTTGCCGAAATGTTCAAGCTTAATCAAAATACGTTTGTTATTGACACGCCTGGCATAAAAGAATGGGGATTGGTGAATATGGCACAGGAAGAATTATCCGACAACTTTCCCGAAATGCGTGTACTCCGAGCCACTTGTAAATTTGGGTATCGGTGCCTGCATCTGGAAGAGCCTAAATGTGCTGTTAAAGAAGCTGTCGAAAAAGGTGTGGTGGCGTTAAGCCGCTATGAAAATTACCTGAGCATGCTGCTGGGAGAAGACAACCGGAAGTAATCAGGTTGTCCAGAAGGTTATCATAAATAAAACAAATCTATAGACGAGATGCGTTATCGCCATTACAAAAAAGCTATAAAAAACGGTAATAAAGGTGCTCCAGATTCGTTTAGGATAATAGGTGCATCTTAGTGCACTAAAAAGGTAGTAAAATATTAGGCCAATAATTGTAACGGGCGGCACCCATTGCCAGGATAGTGGACCTCCAGCCCATGAGTATGTAACTAATAGAACATAAAGGACTACCGCAGCAAGTAACAGAAACGCATAAGTATATAAGAAGAAAACAAAGTGATCGGCAAAAAACATTTTTCTTCTAAAAAACCATAGCGAGAAGAACAAGGCCGAAAAAGGCACATTTATAATAATTAAAGTTTTCGACAAGGTATCTGATTGCCTCTTATAGCTTACCGCATACTCACCAAAAGAACTATTTCGAATCTTCAGCCTATCTGCAACCAAGGGTGCAACCAAGGGACTGTGAACTTGCAGATTAACGTGATCTTCTAAGGAAAGGCTAAAGTCGGAAGCTGGATTAATTATAAAAAATGCCAGGTTGATAAGGAGAAAAAGTGAAAAAGGATTCATCCATCGCTTTCTTCTGCCTTCTATAAAATCAATTGTTTGTAAGCCCGGCTTAGAAAAAAGTACACAAAGGTTTCGTAAAAAACTATTTTCAAGAAAAAATGCAGCACCAAAAAACTGAATCACCATGTGCTTCAATGTTCGCTCATCGGGTTCAATCAATTTCTGTCCGCAGCCATGACAATATTTACCACTCAGGTCCGTACTACAGTTTGGACAGGTATTCATTATTTTGGGTATTTCATTTCCTTGTTTTCGCTCCAAAGCTGAAAATATTTCTTTGCCCAGCCAAAATTCAGCAGCCTAATGTTGAGGCGCATTTCATAAAGTATTCTATTCGACAAGACTTGCTGTTCGGCCATTGTCCGGTTTAGCTGCATAATTTTTTTACATACCCGGTACATAGTAGTCGATTCCCTGCTGAATAACCGAAATTGTCTTTTGCTTTGGCTCGTTTTAACAACCCGTTTTTGTACAAGCACCTCAGGTGAATAGGTGTACTTAAATAATCTTGAGGAGCGAATAAGAAAATCAAAATCCTCATACGATAATGATTCATCATACCCTCCCAACTTCTCCATCACTGCGCGCGTAAACATAATCGTAGGCGGACAAATAAAATACCGCTGAATCACTTTATTATATATATCACCCTGCGGAATAGTCTGATGCGGAAAACGTTCTGAATGTTGGTACAATTTATTTCCATCTTCATTGATCCAAATGGCATCCGAAAAATTTACTCCATAGTCATTACCTGCTGATTGTAATGCTTCCACACCGGTTGCTACTCGTTCAGGCAACAGCACATCATCTGCTGCAAGGTCAATCAGGTATTCGCCTTTAGCCAATGTGAGTCCGCTGTTAAAGGCTTTGCAATTCCCTTGGTTTTCATCTAATAATAACATTTCTATAGCTGGATGCTTCTGCTTAATCTTAAGAATCTCCTTCTGACTACCATCAGTGCTGGCATCATCTACAATAATAAGTTGTATGTTACCATAGGTTTGCGCAAGAACCGATTCCACAGCTTCACGGAGAAAGCGCTTTTGATTGTAGCATAAACAAACAACAGAAACCAGCGGAGTAACCATACGTCAGGATAAATCCTTCGTGAACGTAAATTTTGAAGTAGGGTGTGCACCCAATCGAAATTTAAAATCGAGTAATGAAAAATTCGGCTGTCCATTTACCGCAGAAGTACCGAGATCCAACATCGTAATAGCATTTTGCTGACACCAGCTGTACATACCATCAACCAACATTACCACCGGGCTCCAGGCATCGAATCGCGAATGATGGGCAGAATAAAAATTGTACAAAATATCATCCGTAACCCGAATGGAAATGCTCGCGGCTGCGCGTTCGTATCCCTTCATCACTTCAAAAAATATAAATTCATTTGGAAACGTCTCCACCGTGCGCTCCATCATAACCTGACTCATAGACAGTGTGTACCCTTTTTCTTTACGGATATTGAGAATAAATTGAAAAATCTCGTCAACTGGATTTACGGTGGCTGATGTAAATACAAATTCAGCTTCACGAGCTTGTTTCAACTTTCGAAGTTCCCACTCGTCCATTTTTGTTTCCAGCGGCTCGCCAGTTATGGGTATCACCGATCCCACTTCAGCTGTATGTATGTGATATCCAGCATTGTTCAACAACACCTCAAGCAGCTGCAGTTGATTGGATTGATATGCTGTGGGCGGATTGGTGTAGGTAATGTGTGTAACCCCCGATGCCTTTAAGGAATTTTCAACAAAACCAATGAATCGAAAAACGATCTCGGCCGGAAGTGTAGCGTTCCATGCAAATGATCCAAACGATGATTTAAGCGGACTAACAGCCACCTGATTCTTCACGTGAACATGAACAACACCCACACTGGTTTTGTGTTTCTGATTAATAATATAGAATGATCGCCAACCGTTTTCATCCTGCAATATCAAATGCCTTTTATTATGGAAAATGGAGGCTTGAAAATCTTCGCGATAATCAGCCGAGGGAACCTGATCTGTAAAATGATAATCGTTCAATATGGAATACCGATTTTCTTGAACACAAAATGCATCAACCAAGCCGGGCCAATAAGAAGGAATTGAAGATCCTTAAAGAAGGATGGTTTTTTACCCTCTACTTTATGCCCATAAAATTGACCAATCCATGCCAGTACAAATATGCCCAGACAAATGGCCCAAAGGGGTGCAAGATTTAACCCGACTATAATCTTTACCAAAAACAGGCACAGGGCAGAAAATAACATCATACCCAGGCTTAAGGGAATTGATAACGTTACGTAATACACGATAGCGAGGATCAATACGATCGTAGCCCAATGTGCATAAGGACTATCCCCCAAAAAACCTCTAACAAAAGTGGAGGGAATAGCGGCAATCAAACCTACTACACTAAAGAAAATAAGCGGAACACAAATCCAGTGAATGGCCTTGTTGGTTTCGTTCCGGTGACTTTCACCATATTCCGAAAGCAGTGCGTCTATTCTTCGCATTGTGATTTGGTTTTAGTGCTTGAAGTTACTGATCTATTTACAATCCTCAAATCAGCTCAGCTTGGTTTTTACACGAGCCCAATCCTTAATCTGCCAAAAAACCTTGCCTGTGGTTAAATGATTGCCATTTACATCATGAATTTTAACCTCGCAGGGAACAACAACAGCCTCCTGTGTTTGTAAAGGTTTTATCACGTGTTCATCCAACCAATCCGCAGAAATAATAAACTCAGCGGTGGCATCCATTTTTCCCTGATAGTGGTAATCCATTTCAAGGCGCTGCATAATGATTCTATACTTTTTCATATCCAGACTGCTAAGTAAAAGAAAGCCAGTAGTAAATTCTGAGATGGTAGCCAAGCCACACGCGTGCAGTCCTTTAATGTGATTGAAATTACTCCGCTTATACGGCATTAATGTTTTCAGTCGGAATTCATCTACTTCCACTACTTTGAATCCATGCGGTTTGTTGAATGGGATCATCCGGCTCAGCGACCAATTGAGTAGCCAAAGGTTGAACTTTGATGTTCTGGCTTTCAGGAGTATTTCATCGGGATTTAACATAGGCTGAATAAAGTTTGTACCGGATAAAGATAAAATTTTTGCAACCCAATCCATCGGCCTCCGTAAAGTGATTTTAAACAGATCCTGTTTCCCCCCCTAATCCCAGCCTGCCCATTTTTGTTTTAACCGTACCGTTATGAAAAAGAAAATTTCATTTGTCGATATATTGCTGATGTTGCCTGCCTTGGCAGTCTTGCTTTATGGGATTATAAGATAAGGCCGTATTTTGCGGCATGAAGAAAATAATCGTACTCGGTGCCGGACTTGTTGGTAAGGCTATGGCCATTGATCTGGCCAAATCCTTTGATGTTACCTCCACCGATATAAACGAGGAGGCACTAAATAGTGTTTCTGCACATGGTCTAAAAACCAAAAAATCCGATCTCTCTGATATCCAGCAACTCACCGAACTAATTAAGCCATTCGATTTGGTGGTGGGTGCGGTGCCCGGATTCATGGGCTTTCAAACAGCAAAGTCAGTAATTGAAGCCGGTAAAAACATGGTGGATATTTCCTTCTTTCCTGAAGATCCGTTTTTACTGGATGATCTGGCAAAGAAAAAGAACGTAACCATCGTTACTGATTGTGGTGTAGCACCCGGAATGGGCAATATTATTCTTGGCTACCACAACAAGCGCATGGCCATTAATAATTATGAATGCCTGGTAGGCGGATTACCCGTTGTGCGTGAATGGCCTTATGAATACAAAGCTGTATTCTCCCCTATTGATGTTATTGAAGAATATGTTCGCCCGGCACGTTATGTGCAAAATGGAGCACTGGTAATAAGAGAAGCACTAAGCGATCCTGAACTCATTCCATTTGATCAGGTTGGAACACTGGAGTCATGGAACTCTGACGGGCTACGGTCACTGATTAAGACCATGCCGAACATTCCGAACATGATTGAAAAAACCTTACGGTACCCAGGATGCATAGAATACCTGCGGGTGCTACGCGACACTGGATACTTCTCGTATGATGAGATTGATATCAAAGGCGTTAAAGTCAGGCCTATTGATGTAACCGCTAAACTTCTTTTCCCTAAATGGAAATTAAAACCCGGTGAAGAAGAATTTACCGTAATGCGCATACGGATTGAAGGACAGGAAAACGGAAACAATAAAAACTACGAATACAACCTGCTTGATCGAACAGAAAAATCAACCGGTACGCTTTCCATGTCACGAACTACCGGCTACACGTGTACTGCCGTTGTTCATCGGGTTGCTGAAAATAAATTCAATCGAAAAGGGATCTGTCCGCCTGAGTTTTTAGGAGAAAGCGAAGATGATTTCAATTTTATTTTGAATTACCTGAAAGAGCGGGGGGTGAATTATAAAATTGACATCAGTAGCAAGTAACAAGACTGATGGTTCGTAAATTACCTAAAAGTCATGCCGGCCTTTGAGCCTGCCTTCCGGTAGGCAGGCCGGCATCTCATTGATAATTCCGGGATCGCGGGTCAATGCATGCCTTTGCCGAAGCGGTTACGCGCAGGCAGGCCTGCGATGACCAAAAATGCAGTTTTGGATATTTTTACGGACTATCGATAAATATAATTTCTATCTTGCCTTCTTATAAAAATTCTGATGACGGAGAGAAAACAGGCTACTCTATTCCAGGCACTGCTTCCTATACTTGTACTAATTAGTCTGCTTACACTTAATGTAACCGTGTTTGGCTCTGATGCAATTGGAGGGGCTAATCAGATTGTGCTATTATTGGCGGCCGGTGTTGCCGGACTTGTTGCCTGGAACCTGGGCTATACCTATACTGAAATCAACAGCAGCATTGTCAGGAGTATCAGCTCGGCTATGTCTGCCATAATAATCTTGCTTACCATTGGTTCGTTATCAGGAACATGGTTATTAAGTGGCATTGTACCCGCCATGATTTACTATGGCATTAAAATTTTAAACCCCACCATTTTTCTTTTTGCGGCTTGCATTGTGAGTGCCATAGTATCCATAGCCACCGGTAGTTCATGGTCTACCATTGCTACGGTTGGCATTGCGTTGCTGGGTATTGGTCAGGCGCTTGATATTTCAGAAGGTGTTGTAGCGGGTGCAATTATTTCCGGAGCATACTTCGGTGACAAAATGTCGCCCCTATCCGACACGACTAACCTGGCACCTGCAATGGCTGGCACCGATTTGTTTACGCACATCCGGTACATGGCGTACACTACCATACCCTCCGTTGTTATTACGCTTGCTATATTTTTGATCTGGGGGTTTACTTTCGATACATCGGTAGCACAAACCGACTCAAGCGCAGTGCTTACTGCACTGGAGGCATCGTTTAACCTGAGTCCTTTACTCTTTATAGTTCCGGTACTTGTTATTGTTATGATTATCAAACGTGTACCTGCTGCTCCAGCATTACTAATTGGTGCGCTGTTGGGTGGCCTATTTGCCGTTATCTTTCAGCCCCAAGTCATCAATCAGGTTTCTGGAATTGATGATCATTATTTAAAGTCATCTTTTGTAGCCGTAATGAATGCTCTATCGACCACCATTCACCTTCAAACGGATGACGCACAAATTAATGATCTCCTAACCGGCAAAGGCATGTACGGTATGTTAAATACGGTTTGGCTGATTATCTGTGCCATGATTTTTGGCGGAGTAATGGAGTCGTGCGGCTTGCTTAAACGCATTGCCGATGAGATCATCAAGTTTGCGCATTCCACCGGATCATTGGTAACTTCAACTGCCGCCACGTGCTTGTTCTTTAATGTTACTGCTTCCGATCAATACATGGCCATTGCCGTGCCTGGGCGTATGTATGCCGATACCTATCGTAAGCGCGGCTTGAAACCTGAAGTATTAAGCCGAACGCTGGAAGATTCCGGAACAGTTACTTCTGTGCTGGTACCCTGGAATACCTGTGGTGCCACACAAGCAGGTGTATTAGGCATTGCCACAGCCGTATACGCCCCGTATACATTTTTTTGTATTATAAGTCCGTTCATGACGGTACTTTTTGCTTATTTGAATATTAAGATCCGCAGACTGGATGACAAACCGCAAAACACCACATCTTAACGGAAACATCACCATTTCGCATGAGGAGATCAACGATCTTCCGTTGCGCTCATTTACCGGAAAAATCGTATTGATTCAGGAGGAAGCGAAATTAAGTCGCGCGTTTGACGAAATACGCGAACATGTGTCTATTGGCTTTGATACTGAAACCAGGCCAAGCTTTAAGAAAGGTGAATTGCATAAAGTTTCTTTGTTGCAGATAGCTATCCCCGACAAGGTGTTCCTGGTGCGCCTTAATCAAACCGGCTTTACGAAACATATTATTGATTTTCTCGAAAATGATGTCTTAACAAAAGCCGGGGTAGGCATTCGGGATGACATCAAAGCCATGCAAAAACTTTCGCGCTTTGAACCCGGTGGCTTTGCCGAATTATCTGCTCTGGCGAAAGAAGCTGGCTTACAGGTTGAAAGCGTTAAAAAACTTTCTGCCTTATTACTTGGCTTTCGTATTTCAAAAGGCGCTCAAACCTCCAATTGGGAAGCGCTTACCCTTACTCAAAAGCAATTGGAGTATGCTGCTACAGATGCCTGGGTTTGTTTGGAGATTTATAAGAAGTTGTCCAAAGGTTTATAGCAAAACCTTTTTCTTCAAACTCCTTCGCGCCAGCAACGAACTTATTATGGTAAGTAAAGCACCCAGTAACATAGCTGCCCCCGGCAAATAAACAGGAGACTGGTCGCCTGAAAAATAAGCAAACAAATTGTTCATTAAAGGCGGGCCAACTATCGCGGTAATGCTTATTAAACTGGTAAAGCCCCCTTGCAACTCACCTTGTTCATTGGGGGGTACTATACCCGACATGATTCCCTGAAGGGCCGGACCGGCAATGCCACCAAAACAATACACTACCGTGATGGCATACATCATCCATCCTTCGGTGGCCAAACCAAACAATAAAAATCCAAGCGCATATAAACTTAAGCCAACATAAACACTTCGCTCCTGACCCAGCTTCGGAATGATGATGCGGATGAGTCCGCCTTGAACAATAGCGGATACA
>CAZQXC010000076.1:0-11805 GCA_964597075.1 uncultured Roseivirgaceae bacterium
CATTCATGGCCCAGCCCACCATGCGTGCGCTCATTTTCGTACCCAGGTAATTGGCAATAGCTCCGTAAGAGGTAACTCTGCCCTTGGGTATCAGTTTTACGACCGCATACACGTCTTCAAAAAAGTTTTCGCCTTTTGCCGTCATTTTCTTACCTGCCATACTTTAAACCCAGATTCTGTATTAGGACCAGGTTACTCCACAATATCTAACGAATCCTGACTGTAATCGTCAGAATTGTCTGGGTTTTACCTTGACAATGAAAATCACAGAAAAGGTCACATGACATTCCATGTAAGCTGTTGATTTTCATTCGTCAAATTGTGCAATAGAATTCCTATTGCACAATTACGGTTGAAAAGTTGATCTTACTAACTTTGCTGACCATTAAAACCGAATCATTGAGAACTATAATCTTAGCAAGCATAGCTGGCTTTTTATTTCCATTCATACTCCATGGGCAAAATGGACATGATTTGATTTTTCCTGACTCCGTTGGGTGGACTACCTTATCTGAAGGAAAGCCATTGTCTTTTCAGCTTAAGGCAGTGGGTGGTGATCAACCAGTTGTTTTTTCCCTGTTAGATCATGAGTTATCCGGAATTCAATTTGATTCTGCCGGAAATTTTTCTTGGACTCCGTCCTATGATCTTGTGAATCGTGTTGAACTTAAAAAAGAATTCCCGGTGACCTTTCAGGGCTTCTGGGCTGATGGCTCACGTGTACGCAAAACCATAAACTTTACAGTAAGCCATGTGAACCGGCCGCCACAAGCGGAAGAGCTTCCCGTTTTCTATGTCAAACAATCCACACGAAACAACTATCAAATTGGCAGTGAATATGTGTCCGATCCTGATGAAGATCCAATTGTTTTCAAGGCTATTCCATCCCAAATGCCGGAAGGCCTGACCCTTAACTCACAGGGCCAGGTAAGTTGGACGCCATCACGCAATCAATTTAATGCGCTGAGAGCAACTCCGCTTACAATTGAATTCATTGTTCAGGATCAACCCGACAAAGCAGAAACCAAAGGACGATTGAGAATTTCCCAAACACAACTTGATCTGCCCCCTGAAATTTTGATTGTTCCGGGTGATTCATTGTTTACCACCAAAGAAGACGAGACACTAAACCTTAAGCTTTATCTCTCGGATCCCAATGGTGATGACAATATTAAAAGTGCAGGCTTCATTTCATCGGATTCCCGGGTTCCCTCCGCATCCTTAAAAGAAAATACACCCCTTCAATATGAATTTACCTGGCAACCTGGTTATGATTTTGTGGAAGATACCCAGAAAAAAGTATCCCTTGATCTAATATTTTTTGCGCTCGATAAATCGAACAACCGTACTCAGCGTAAAATAAACATTACTGTACTTGATGCTGAAAATATTGTGTTGAAAGATGGGTTGCAGTATCAGAAATATAGATTCAATCTTTCTGCTGCTGCTGATCTGATACTTACACTTGATGAAAATCAAAAAAAATTAAATACTGATTATAAGAAAGCAAAAAAGGGAAAGAAAAATCGATCGGTTATGAATGCTTCTCTGGGGGCTGTTACCGGGCTTTCCCCAACCTTATTGGAAACTGACCAGTCTAAGGTTGTCTCTACCGTAGGTGGCACAACCGTTCTAACGCTTAACACACTAGAGGCCACGGAAGTCATCGGCAAATCAAAGGATGACATCATGGATAAAATTAAAATTAACGTAGACATCAGAAATCGTGCGCAAGGCGCTGGAGATGATTTTGCAAGAAAATATGCAGGAAAAACGGCCCGCAGAGGAATTGAATTTGAAAAAGACATTGAAAAATTGCGCACGGTGCTCAACGACCAGCGCATTGTGCTTTTAGAGCTGGATGCGCATAAGAAAAATGCCCAACCCTTAAGCAATAAAGAACTTAAACACACCTTTCCTGACTTTGCAGAGGAAAATTAATAGAGGTGTTTAAATGCTGTTTTGTCAAAATGGTTTAATCGTATACATTTGCAATCCCAAAAATAAACCAGGCACAGAGGAGTGGTAGAGTGGTTTATTGCACCGGTCTTGAAAACCGGAGACCCTTTACGGGGTCCGGGGGTTCGAATCCCTCCTCCTCTGCCAAAAGTCTAAAACCCGCCTCCGCGGGTTTTTATTTTTCAATCCGATTGACTTATGCAGTAAATTCTCCCTGTTTTCAATCTCAAAATACACGACTAAGATTACCTGCTGGAGTGACAATTGTCATTTTTTATACCAGAAATAACAGGGATAATCGTGTTCACTCAAACCTGCATACCATGAAATCAAGTGGTTTTACAACCGGACAAAACACAAGTCTGGTGTTGTTGCGTGTCCTCATAGGATGGCATTTTCTTTATGAGGGAATTCTGAAAATCTATAACCCCGCCTGGACAGCCAAAGGCTACTTGCTTAGCGCCACTTTTCTCAAACCATTTTTTACCTGGTTGGCAGACGACTCGTTAATCAGCATGGTTGATACCCTTAACATAGTGGGATTATTAGCCGTTGGTGCTGCGCTGCTGCTCGGATTAAAAATCAAATGGGCGGCTATCGGAGGTATAATGCTACTAGCCTTTTACTATCTGGCTCATCCTCCTTTCCCCGGATTCGAGCAGGGTCCTACAGAAGGAAGTTACTGGATGGTGAACAAAAATCTTATAGAGATAGCAGCTCTGGTTGTACTCTATCAATTTCCAACGTATGCCGCTTTTGGTTTGGAGCGATTATTCTCCCGAAACCACCACGACACCATGCCCGGATAACTCCCACCTAAAAAATCAAGATCATGAAAAAGAAAGAAGATAGTCTTTTTTACCTGAACAGGCGCGATATGCTGAAGAGTTTGGCAGGCATACCTATTCTCGGTTCGATTTGGTTTGCCGGTGCTAAAACAACCGTAGCAGCAAAACAGGAGCGTGAATTTTTGCTCGAGAAATTAAATATTAAGGCAGCACTTCCACCTGCCACAGGGCCCATGAGCGGCAAACCCTTACGGTTAGGAATTATCGGCTTTGGCATACGAGGTGAACAGTTGTGCCGGGCGTTGGGATTTGCCACCAACGAATGGTTGAGTGATATGAAACAGGCGGCTGAAAAAAATCTGCACGATACAAGACTCTCAGAATTCCTGGCACAGGAAAATTTAAATGTAAAAATTACCGCTATCTGCGATGTGTTTGATGTTCATGCCGAGCGTGTTTTAAATTCTTTTTCCACTACCGACAATCCGGTTAAACGTTTCGCAACCCATAAAGAATTAGTGAACAGTGGTGTGGTTGATGCCGTAATTATTGCAACACCTGATCACTGGCATGCCCCGATGGCCATTGATGCGCTGCAAGCGGGTGTTCACGTTTACATTGAAAAACCCATGACCCATACCATTTCGGAAACCTACACATTGCGTGATGCGGTGCGGGATTCAGGGAAAGTATTACAGGTTGGCCATCAGCACCGGCAAACCCAAAGTTTCCTGGCGGCCATGGATATCATCCAAAAACAAACGCTCGGTCATGTGTCACTGGTGCAAACCAACACCAACCGTAATGATGATAACGGTGCCTGGCAATATGACATCCATGAAAAGGCTTCTCCGGAAACCATTGACTGGGATTTGTTTTTAGGAACAGCACCCAAGGTTCCCTTTAATAAAGAGCATTTCTTCCGGTGGAGAAAGTGGTGGGCGTATGGCTCAGGATTATCCGGTGATTTGCTTACGCACGATTACGATAGAATAAATTGTATCCTGAAAATGGGTATTCCAAAACTGGTCACAGCTTCAGGCGGAATTTATACCCATCGCGATGGACGCAACGTGCCAGACGTACTTCAGGTAAACATGGAGTACCCGGATTTTAGTACAGGGTCCAGTCAGCAGGGTGGAAAAGAAAAAGGAATGACCTTTGTTTACAGCGCAACGCTTGGCAATCAGTTTGACCGGCCAACGTACCTGATGGGCCATGATGCTACGATGGAACTCGGTAATGTGATCAGCATTTATGCAGATGCCCGAAGTACCCGGTATGCTGATATGTTAAAGGAAAACCGGATTGACCCGGAGATTCCCATTTATCAATACAATCCGCTTGCCAATGCTACCGATGCGGTTACGTCAGCCACGGCAAAATATTTTGCCAACAAAGGATTGATGTGGACCTACCGCGATGGTAAACGCATTGACTCAACTTTTTTACATATGCGCGAATGGTTGAGTTGCATCCGTAATGGTGGCAATCCAAGCTGCGGCATTCAGGAAGGATTCGAAGAAGCCATCTCGGCACACATGGCTGGGTTGTCGTATAAATTAGGAAGGGCTATTGCATGGGATCCGGAGGAAGAAAAAATTATTGCTATGCCAGGAGAAGACCTGGATGCTATCCTATTATCAAGTGAGGAAATGGTTGTGAGGTAATGGTGATTAATTCGAACAGCTTCCATTTTTCTAATCACCCGCTTAAGCGGACGAATAGATTACTTTCCCAAGCATTGGTATTCTCTCGGGCTTACTTATTCTTGCCTAAAAATCCACCCGTAAAAAAATATTGGGTGTAAAGGCTAACCCGTTAAGTTGGACTTTCCTTGGGGTATTGTCCTCCAGCAAGTAATAGGCATTTAGCACATTTTTTCGGTTGAATATGTTCCAGCACGAAATACCCAGTTGGCCTTTTATGCGAGCACGGGTATAAAAATGCCAGCGGGCTGACGCGTCAACCCGAAAATAGTTTGCAAGGTTGGCGCTGTTCGGCTCTCCATACTGAAGTGCTCCTAAAACCACTTCGTTCCCGGGTACCAATGCAGTGGTTGGCCTGCCTGTGTACCAACTCACACCAGTCCCAACTTCGAGTTTTGAAAACCGATAACTGATGCCTCCGCTCAGCGCATGCCTGATGTCGGTATTGTTCGGAAACACAGCAGGCATAAGGTCACTAAAATCATACTCATTTTTTGATACGGTATATCGGAGCCATTGCACCGAGCGGGTGCTTTGCCGGTTAATCAATGCATCTACACCCGCTGTGGTGTAGGCACCTTGGCTGCGTACAAATTCAAATTGATTTTGAAACCCTTGGCTGGATGTTTGTATGCCACGCACCTGTTTGGCATATACTTCAGTATGCACGAACCACGCTGCCTGCTTCCACAACAACCCAGCTGAAAACTGCCGGCTACAAACAAGGGGGATGTCTTCATTATTGCTCATCACCCAGCGACTTTTTTCAACACCTAAAAAATCACTTTGAGCATCAACCACCTGCACACTGGATTGCGATTTCATCTCACCCATAACCTCAAGGGTAAATTGTTGTGCTATGGCCTGGGTCAATACCATGCGAGGTTCGATGGTAAATGTGCTTACCTTGCTGTAATAGTTACTGCGCACGCCCAGGCGCAGCTTTGTACGGTCATCATTCCATGAGAAGTTACCCTCGGCAAATACGGCATGGGTGCGCATCACGTCTTTTAAACGTCTTTCAAAGGGCGGATTGTCAACCTCATCGGCATTGGTAATACCTGTTTCAACAAATTGATACCCTGCCTGCAAGTAGGCATGAGGTTTCAACTCCAGTAGTGAAAAAATTTTTAAGCCTGTTTCAAGAACCGTATTCTGTTGTAACAAAGTTTGTTCACCAGCGATATTTTGATTTACAGCATCGAGCGCATATTTTGAATAGTATCCTTCTGCAACAGTTTTCACCCGGTTATTCCATAATCGGCTATAGGTAAGTCCGCCCCCTAAACTTTGTTGTTCCAGGGTACTTTCCTTTTGTACCGGGCTTCCGTTTTGTTCACCAGCTTCGGCATACCTTAATGTATTAGTGATGTTAAAGAACGAAGCTCGGAGTTTATCGCGGGGTGTTATGTCGCAAAGAATTTTTACCATTCCATCATAAAATTCAAAATCTTCATCTTGTGCGAGGTTACCGGTTAGATCAGAATCTGAAAAAGCTCGCGAAAAATACTTCTGGTAGGTAGGCGTTCGCCATGCTGCCGGTAAGGAATGCCTACCCGAAAGCTGGAGAGAAAAATTAGAAGAAAGCGGAACGTGAACGTATCCATCTGTGTAAAGGAGGTTCATGCCTAAACTGCCCGAGGTGGAGGTGGCCACATTATTCTCGCTGACAATGGAAACTGTTCCTGAAACACCATCACCAAAGTAGGCACCTGAACCGTTTTTGATCAGGTTTACATTTTTTGTCACGTGAGGGTTTATTCCTGATATCAATCCAAAAAAATGACCCGTCTGGTACAGTTTAATGCCATCCAGCAAATACAGGTTCTGATCATTCGTTCCACCGCGGATGTTTAGTTCAGCAGCCGACTCCATTATGCTATTCACACCAGGAACATATTGCAGCGCCTGAATGGCATCTGGCTGAGGCAAGCCAGGCAATATGCCCAATACCTTGTGGTTAAACGTTATAGAGCCATCTGATTTTCGTTCCATTCCAGTAGTAATCACATCGGCCACAGTCACCTCTTCCAGTAACGTGCGGGCAACAGGCAAGACAATGGTTTTGCAACCTCCGGAGGGTACAGAAACATTAGCGGATTCATACCCGAGCGATGTAATGCTTAGCAATAAAGACGGCTGTGCTTCTAACTCAAAATATCCCGCATCATTGCTATAGGTAAAATCTGTACCCGATTGAATGGTTGCGCCCGAAACGGGCTCTCCCGTTTCGGATGAACGCAGATACCCGCACAACATTCCGGTTTTTTGCAGACCTACTCTTGTGATAGCAATATATCGTTGGTTGATGGGTTCAAACATAAGGCCAGTTTCCTCTTGTAAGCGTTGCAGGCATTGGTCAAGGGTTGCTTCACGCGGAGGAGCGTTAACCTTTATGTTCACGCCAACTGTTTCATCCGCATAGGTAAATGCGACAGCAAATTTTTTTTCCAGCGAACTTAATATTGCAATCAGGGGCTGCGGATCGCGCGGTTGAGCAATGGCCGGCATCAAACAAGCGAACAGCAAGATGGCCGTTACAATTGAACCACCAGTCTTATTCACCATGAAACAAGCGTATTTCCGTTTCGGTTACTTCGTACGATAGATTAAACGGAAGGGTAATAGCCTGAAGGGCAGTAGTTAGGTCATCGTGGGGAAACTTACCGGTGTAGCGCTGAAGGGTATCTACCTGCTCCAACTTAACCCCTACCCCAAATTGTCTTTCCAACTCATGCGCAACTTCAAAAAGTGGAACGCTCTGAAATGAACTCTCACGATTTAACCAGGCCGGTATTGCTTCACTGGTTTGCATAGCCTGAATAAAAGATTCACCCGATTTACGGTAATAATTCTGTTGGGTGAGTTGAACTGCTTGACCCACCCCTTTTACTTCAACCCGGCCCTCATAACACATTACCTCATAAAATCCAACGCGGTCCTTAACGGTAAAGCGTGTACCCAATACGGTAACCTGGCCCTGAGCAGTAATCACCTGGAATGATTTTCCTTTTTCCACATCAAAATAAGCTTCTCCTTCCAGCGTAACTTTTCTTTCACGCGACCACAGATCAGTGGAAAATGTAACTGAAGACATTGCATTTAAAGTAACCAATGAATTATCAGGAAGTGTTATTTGTCGTGTTTCACCCACAGCTGTGGCGTACCGAACGCTCTCATCTGATGAAAAAGAATCGTTAAGAAAATAGAAAATGATTGAACCCATCACCAGCACTGCAGCAATACGATAGACTACACGCCAATCCACAGCAATTACCCTTGCCTTTCTGACAGTTCGGGTTTTCAACTTTTCGTATGCTGAAACGGTATCTAAATGCGCAGGTTGAAAATGCTTCAAGGCCCGATCCATACGCTGGAGCGACTGGAACGTATCTGTTTTCACAAACTGGTCATGTTCCTCTTCTGTTAAGGTCCCTGCCAACCATTTTTCGATATAATCCTGGTTATTCATCTAACCTCCTGTCTGTGTATTAAACCGCTAAGCGACTAAAACTCCTACCCATCTGTTAAAATTTACCCAACTTTTTCTGAAGATGCTCAATGGTTTTGTAAATACGCTTTTCTACTGCTTTCTGCGAAATACCCAATCGCTCTGCAATTTCCCTATGTTTTAGCCCTTCAACGCGGTTCATCATAAAGGTTACGCGCTGCTCGTCCGATAAATCCTCCAACGCCTGTTTGAGGCGTTCCAAATATTCGGTTTCTTCCAAAATATAGTGTGGAGAAACATCGGTAAGCGTCTCCATATGCTCTTTTTGGTAGTTCAAAACGGTTTTTTTTCTTGCCAAATCGTTCAACATCTGGTTGTTGGCTACCGTAAACAAGAATGATTTTGCTTTTTCCGGGCTCACTTTGCTACAATTAGACCAAAGTCGGGCGAAAGCCTCCTGCATTAAATCTTCGGGGTTATTTTCGGAGCCGTACTTATAGTGCAAGAAATTATACAGGCCGCGGGAATATTTTTCGAAAATGGTTCGAAATACCGATTCATCGCAAACGTGCTGATTGTCGTTCATAAGCCAGTGGACAATTTAGCTAGTAATCAGCATAACACATACGTGTGCTTTCCTTCTTCCTGCAAAGAAAAATATTTTCACGGAGCGGTAGGACTTTTAACGGGAAGTCTGTTCTATAGGTGATGAAGCGCAATTCAACTATGTATAACGCTATGATTAATAAGGCAAGCTTGTGGCTGGCGTTCTCTTTGGTCGTGGCATTATTCACCGGTTGCCAGGAAGAAGAGAGCATAATCAAACTGCCTCCTGATGATACCGCCATTACTATTGCCTCTCCGGTCGCACAACTATTGCTTCAGGTAGCAAGTTTAGATGGATCATCCGACAACATTTTGGATCAATCGAGCTGTCTTACTGTTGTATTACCGGTGACTGTTATTGTAGATGACGAAACGATTCTAATAACCTCACCAGCCGATTTTGATCTGGTGGAAGACGCTCTTGACAATGACGATGATGGCGAGGTAGACTTTGTCTATCCCATAGAGGTGATTCTGCAAGATTATACTCGTATCACTATATCCAACAAATCACAGCTTAATAACCTTACTGAAAATTGTGAAGACGAATTCGATTTCGAGTGTATCGATTTATCATATCCGCTTACAATAAAGCTATATGACACGAACAACCAGGTTTCCGATGTCATTACAATCGGCAATGACGAATCCTTGTACAATTTTATAAGCCAGCAATCGGAAAGCACTTACATAAGCATTCAGTTTCCGGTAACGCTCCTAACCAGTGATGGCTCCAACCTCGTTGTTGGGAATTATGACGAACTGGAAACCGCCATACTTCTTTCAGAAGATGATTGTGATGATGATGGCGCTGATTTTGAATTTATTCAAACACTAACTTCTGGAAACTGGCTGGTCGACTCTTTTATCGATACTGGTGACGATCTGACAAGTGATTGGGTAAACTACGTATTTGAATTTAATGCCGATGGTTCGCTTACCGCATCAAACGGAACCACCGAATTCTCAGGAACATGGCAAACCGAAACTGATGATGCTGAGTTGGAGTTAACCATCCAACTAACTGCAGGGAATCCATTTGATTCAATAAATGAAGATTGGACTGTCAAGCAATATGATTCTTCACTAATTAAACTTGAAGATGTGGATGATCTCAAACCAGAAGAGCTTAAAACACTTGATTTAAAAAGGATTTAACAATTAAACTATATTGCTTATGAAAACAAAAATAATTGCTGTTGTACTGTTGGCTACAGTGATGCTGTGGAGTTGTTCAAGCGAAGACCCTTCACTTCCAGGGGTTGGTTTTAAAATGAAAGCTACCACTTCATCGTCTTCCATTAATCCTGGTGGACGGGGAATGAATTCGGCTTATACTTTTAAAGAAGCCCTTGTAGGGATACGTGAGGTAGAATTTGAAGGTGAAGATGACTCAGGAGATGATGATGATTTTGAAATTGAATTTAAAGGAAAGTATGTTGTGGATTTGATTGCCGGAACAAGTACCCCTGACTTTGGCATCAGCAACATTGACCCAGGGTTATACAATGAGGTTGAAATTGAATTGGGTGCATTCCTGGAAGGTGGCAAATCTATATTTGTCAGCTTTACGTATCAACCCGACGTAGGCGATCCAATTGAAGTAGAGTTCTCAACCAAAGACGAGTTGGAAATTGAGATTGAGTACGAAAAAGGATTTACCATGGAGCCCGATGTTTTAACTAACATACTGGTATTGATTGACCTGGACAAATTACTTGCTTTCGTTGACTTAAGTAATGCCAGCGCGGACCAGGATGGTGTTATTCGTATCAATGAAACCTCTAACAAAAACCTTGCACAGCTAATTGTTTCTAATTTTGATGATGCCTGTGAAGCGGGACGCGATGACGAATTCGATGACGATGATGATGATAATGGTTGATTGTCGTACGCACTGATAGTGTCAATGCATAAAAATCCACTCTATTAATTTAGGGTGGATTTTTGTTACTGCACGAAAGTGTAGAGAGCCCACCCAATAGGTTTCCACTATGGCAATAAACTACCCCCTTACCGCCTCTATCTTCCTGATCACCCGCTTAGCCTGACGGATGGACTCCTTTCTTCGGCTGTCATGAATACTGGCGTTGAGTTCGTAACCGGCCAGCAATACAATAGTGATGAGCTGTATCCAAATCATTAGTGCAATCAACACCCCGATGGAACCATAAATTTTATTGTAGGTGCCAAAGTGTGTGATGTAATAGGAAAACCCGTAAGAGACGGCCAAACTGAAAAAGGTGGCAATGGAAGAACCGATGGAAAAGAAACGCCAGTTGTAATGAATGGCCGGGCCGAAGTAATACATACTCGAAATCACTAAAAAGAATACAATGAAAATCACAATGAAGCGCAGCCCAAACAACAGGTAAACCGTGGCACCATCAAGGTTGATTCCAGGCAGTTCATTTAAATTGGTGGTAACGTAATTCAACACCAACTGACCGATAATTAACAGCGCAATAGCTACCAACAAGGCCACCGCCAGGTTAACCGTAAGGGCCGTTGCAATTAGCCGGGTTTTAATGGCTCCACGCTTTTCAATAGTTTTATAGCAGGCATTGAACGCTCGCATCAACGCCATCATGCCGTTGGTTGACAGGTAAAACGACAATACAAAACCAAACGACAATAATCCGCCACGTTGATTACTTATAATGTCCAGCACGGTGGAGGAAATTACTTCATACATACTGGGGGGTAATTGCTCACCCAAAAATGCCATAATAGCTTCTGTATTAAGCTCAGGAAAATACACCGTTACATATGGAATGAGGGTAAACAGGAAAATGATAGCCGGAAAAATGGCGAGAATAAAATTGAACGAAACTCCATTAGCCCTGTCCAATATTTCATCCTTCTGTAAATTACTGAGCAATGTTTTTACAATCATGTACAACGATACATTATCGTATCGTTTAAAACGCACCTTCTTCATCCAGGTCAGCAACACCCGGGCGCGTGTAAATTGTAGGAAGTATTTCTTATACTTATACTTCATGTAAAAAAAGGTTCCAGCACTGCCATCATGGCCTGTGGTGGTCGGCATGGCCGTCCGGATTTTTGATCAACAAAAGCAAGAATAGTGGTACCCTGATGAATCAAAATATTTTCTTCATTATAAATATCATATTGAAAGGTGATGCGTACTGATGGCTTGTCATTAATCGTGGTAACTATGCGTAACAGTTCATCGTATTTACCTGCTGTTAAAAACTTGGAATGGTTTTCAAGTACCGGCATGATAATACCCATTGCTTCAATTTCCCGATAGGTTAATCCAAGCTTA
>CAZQXC010000077.1:0-11568 GCA_964597075.1 uncultured Roseivirgaceae bacterium
GGATGCTAACGATAGCATCTTTGCGAAGCATATTTTTCTCTTTTATATCAGCGTAGCGTTCCGCGCCACCTACACCTGCGTTTCTCACCGCCTTATCAATGGGCTCTGCGCCAAGTACAACACGATAAATATTATCGTCACGGTGCTCCATACCATCCAGGGTAGTACTCAGCTTTTCAACTTCTTCATTTAATCTTTCGTAATAATACTCCAGCTCCTTAACCTCGTTTTTAAGAAGGAGTTCTTTGGGTGATTCAAAGTATGTGCTGAACATTAAATAGATACCGGCAGCCATGAACAGCGTAAAAAAGAATAACCCCAGGGCATTCAGAATAATGTCGCTGGTTTTGGTTCTGACACGCTCGTACTTGCAGGTTTCGGTGTCGTAGTAATACTTGATTTTCATAAAGGTTGCAATTATAGTGAATGCGGCCTGAATGGTTTTATGACCGCTTCATTGCATTCGATGAACGGCCCTTCCAGCAGATCAATGCAATATGGGATCGCTGGGAAAATAATATTCAGACACTGCCGGATGGCTTTTGGCTTCCCCGGAAGATTCAAAATTAAACATTTTTTACGAATTCCGGCTGTTTGCCTCGAAAGGATGGCTGTAGGCACGTATTTGAGGCTTTCCTGCCTCATTAACTCGCCAAACCCAGGCATCAGCTTATCGCAAACGGCTTCAGTAGCCTCCGGGGTAACATCACGTTTTGCCGGACCGGTTCCGCCACTGGTTATCACCAGGCAGCATCCCTTGTTGTCGGCCATGTCAATCATGGTTTGTTCGATCATATGTTGTTCATCCGGAATTATGGCATAAACTTTTTGCCACTTACTCTTAATATATTCATGGAGTGTGGCTTCAATTTCTTTTCCGGGTAAATCTTCATAGACACCCTGACTGGCACGATCGCTGATGTTAATGATGCCTATTTTTATTTCGGATGTCTCCATTCTTTAAATAGTCATTGCGTTTCTTGAGCCTTTACTTTTAATCCTAGTTTCTCCGATCTGCCTTTTTTAAACACCTGTCTTCCTTTATTAATTCCCTTTCTGATTTCTTTTTGCTTATCAGCAGGAAGTTCAAATACTTCTTTGCATTCTTCTGAACAACAGCCATTAAATTTTTCCGCACAAGCTTTACATTGAATAAAGAGCAGGTGACAGCCGTCATTTTTACAATTGGTATGATCATCGCACGGGGAACCGCATTGATGACAAACGCTGATGATTTCATTGGATATGCGTTCGCCCAGACGTTCATCAAACACAAAATTTTTCCCTATAAATTTATTTTCGAGCGAGTGTTCATTTACCTGTCTTGTGTATTCAATAATTCCGCCATTCAGTTGATATACATTTTTGAATCCACGGTGCTTCATCCAGGCACTGGCCTTTTCACAGCGAATGCCCCCGGTGCAATACATAATTACATTTTTATCTTTCTTTTCCTCCAGCATTTTCTCCACAACTGGAAGTGCCTCGCGGAAGGTGTCTACATCCGGACAAATAGCACTTTTAAAATGCCCCACTTCACTTTCATAGTGGTTGCGCATATCCACAATAATTGTTTCGGGATCTTCTGAGAGGGCATTGAATTCAGGTGCATTTAGGTGTATGCCACTATTGGTTACGTCAAACGACTTATCATCTAAACCATCGGCTACAATTTTTTTACGTACCAGTATTTTAAGTTTAAAGAAAGACTTTCCATTGTCTTCAACGGCCAGGTTCAACCGTATTCCCTGTAGAAAAGGAATGTCATAGAGTTGTGACCTGAATTCATTTAACTTTTGTGTTGGGACACTGATTTGTCCGTTTATGCCCTCATGCGCAATGTATATCCGTCCCCATACATCAATAGAGGCAAGATCAAGATAAAGCTTATCGCGGAATGCCTTTGGGTCTTCAGTCTGGTGGTACTTATAAAATGACAGGGTAGTTCTGTCGGGATTGGGAGTAAGGTAAAGCCGCTCCTTGAGGACTTTGCCTTCAATTCTATTGAATAATTGCATGGTTATTAGAGTCTTTAGCAGGAAAACCTAATAAGTCGCAAATATAATGGAATCTGAGGAGGGGATAAAATATGGTTAGCGCATGGAGAGCGGAAATATTATAATCAATTCTGCCTGGGTTTTAGTTCGCCTCGTAACAGTTGATTATACTCTTCGCAGGTTAGAATGCCATGCTTGTCGCAATACTGACAGGTTCTATACTCATTTCCAAAAGTACCTTTCTTGATAAGAACGGTTGTGCCTTTACACACTGGGCACATTACTTTGCCGGTAGGACCACAATCGATATCAAAACTTTGTGAGAGTACCTGTTTTACTTTTGATGCTTCCTTCGATCGCTCTACCAATACTTCTGCTTCTGCTTTCTTTAATAATTCAAGTGCTTCATTAGAGTGCTGGCCTGTTGTCCCTTTCAACTGAATGTACTTGTTCAGCCAATCAGCGCTTTGCTTGAATTTATTAAGGTAGAATGAATTTTTTCCAAAATAGAATGTTAAGTCGGAAGGAACACCTTTTATGTTGTTCAGGACAAGAACAAATTTTTCATCGGCTTCTGCATAAAGCCCATTATTCATTTCCTGTATTCCCTGATCCATAGTTCGGAGCAGGGCAGCTCTTTTGGATTGCTCCTGCTCGGCCTTCAATTGCTGAGCTGCAGTATTCTCAGTTTGTGCAAGTGATGAAAATGAAATAAAAAAAAGTAGTAAAAAAAAAATTGGTTTCATGCCTGACTCATTCAAATCGTTCTTTGTTTACCCCCAACCATGTTAATGGTGCTTTGTAGAAAATATCCTCCTTTACAGATGTATCAAGATTCATGTCTTCAATAAACCTGCCAATTTCCAAATCGCCAAGCGGAAAAGGATAGTCGGAACCTAATACCACTTTATCGGAACCCATCATCTTTAAAACATACTCCAGCATTACCGGATCATGGGTTATACTGTCAACCCAAAATTTACCCAGGTAGTTACGCGGGTTTACCGGGTTGTCTATGGCCACCAGGTCGGGGCGACAATTGAATCCATGCTCAATCCGACCTAATGTTGCCAGAAATGATCCGCCAGCATGGGAGAACATAACCCTTAGTTTGGGAAGCTTATCGAAAATTCCACTAAAAATCATGGAACAAATGGCACGTGTGGTTTCTGCCGGCATGCCCACCAACCAGGGAAGCCAGTAGCGTTGCATGTTTTTCATACCCATCATGTTCCATGGATGCACCATAATAGCCATATTCAGTTTTTCACACGCTTCAAAAATGGGGTAAAATCGATCTTCATTCAGGTTAAGATCATTGATGTTTGAACCGATTTGAATTCCCTGAAGACCGATATTCTTGCAACGTTCCAGTTCGTGTATTGCCAGCTCCGTGTCCTGCATGGGTAAGGTAGCAAGACCCAGATAATGTTTAGGATGTTTTTCAATGAGATCCGCCAGGTGATCGTTCAGGAATTGGGAAAGGTCAAGGCAATCTAACGGCTTGGCCCAATACGAAAACATAACCGGTATAGTACAAACCACCTGTACTTGTGTATTGAACTTGGCGTATTCGTCAATTCTTAATTTCGGGTTCCAGGCATTCTCATTAATTTCGCGGAAGAATTGGTTGCCACGCATCATTTTAGCAAACCCTTTTTTATGATGCTGCAGGTAGATGAAATCGCCATACCCGAATTTCTCGCTCCAGTTGGGGAGTTTCTTAGGAATAATGTGGGTATGGGTATCGATTTTGAACATGGATTGTATTTGCAATCCTGCAATATCGGGGTTTTTTAAGTGCGTATGAAGTTCAGAAATGAAGATTATTCTTCATTCCACTGAACGCTCTCTCGTAAGGTGCGCTCATCATATTGAAGTCCGTATTGATCCAGAACCTCCTGTGGCACCCCATCCCACTGGTTCGGTGAATTACCCGCATAGCCAAGGTCTTTCAATCCCATCTCGCTGGTGAAAAAACCAGTGGCGGTTAAATCGCGAAGCAGGTTGAAAAAGGTTACGCCTTGTTTCATTTCTGGTTTTGATTTTTCGGGATATGCGATTTCATCCACAAGGGTAAGTTGTTGTTCCGATGCGCAATTGACAAACGTTTTGTTATGCTGTTTCAGGCATTGAACATCAAGCCACTTGAGCCCACCACGAAGCGGTAATTGATGGCGAGGCATATCTTTCACGATGAACTCAATGAAGTCGTGCACACCGGCATTGGTAGCTCTGCCGCTGGTTTCATCTTTTGGTATAATAATGTCAATTAATACTTTGATGGTGTTCATCTCATGCTCATCAAAGAATTTTTCAGCCATCAGTTTTTCATCGCGAACTTGTTCGAACGGATGGCGATCAATACCAGGAATTTTTGAAACCTCTTTGATTTCATTGGTTTTTGGAGGGTCGCACGATTGGAGCAACACACCCGATGAAATGGCTGTGAGTGCGAGTGCTTTTAGCGATTCTCTTCTTTTCATAAAACTTCACCCCCGGCCCCGCTCCTTAGGGAGAGGAGAGTAGGAGGAATTTGTTATAGATTTTGAGTTTTAAACTGTTCAATAATATAATCTGATGCCCGCCACGATAAAGCAAGTATCGTCCAGGTAGGATTTTTATCTGCTTGTGATACAAACGGACCGCCATCTACTACAAATAGATTTTTGCAGTCGTGGGCCTGATTGAATTTATTCACAGCAGATTTTTTAGGATCGTTACCCATGCGTGTTGTACCTACCTCGTGGATGATTCTTCCGGGGGCTTCCAACCCGTAATTGGTTTCCGGGCCGGCTATCCCCCAAGTAATTACAGCACCCATATTATGCATCATCTCCTGAAAAGTTTCCTGCATGTGCTTGGCTTGTTTTACTTCGTGATCGCTCCACTTATAATGGAAACGTAATACAGGAATACCAAACTTATCGACCACACCATTCGGGTCAATTTCACAGTAATTGCTTGCCAATGCAATGGCCTCACCTCGGCCAGCCATTCCTACATTTGCTCCCCAGTAATGACGGTAATCATCTTTCAGTGAAGCGCCATAACCACCACCGGTTTTCTGATTTCCATGTCGATCCGGGAAACGGCCGTTCAATCCCTGAATGCCAAAGCCAAATCCATAACCGGGCATACCCATGCCTCCCCAGTATTCAATATGATATCCTCGAGGGAAATTAAGATTTTTGTTATCCAACCACCATGGGGTGTACACATGCATGCCCCCAACGCCATCCTCATTGTAGCGCTTACGACCGAAAAGTTTTGGAAGTACACCGCCAATCGCAGCGCCTGTTGAGTCATGCAAATACTTTCCAACTACATTGCTGGAATTCGCTAATCCGTTGGGATGTGCTTTTGATTTTGAATTCAGTAACAACCGGGCCGACTCGCACGCACTGGCTGCCAGTACAACAACGTTGGTGTTTATCTGGTATTCCTGCAAATCATCTTTTGCTACGTAAGATACTCCAGTTGCATTTCCGTTTTCATCGGTCAATACTTCACGAACCATGGCGTTCACGATAACATCCAGGTTATTGGTTTTGGTGGCTGGTTGAATCAGGCACGATGACGAAGAGAAATCTCCGTACACCGTACAGCCTCTGTTACACTGTGCGCAATAAAAACAAACGCCACGGTCATCGTTGATCTTCTTAGTAAGTATGGATAAGCGTGAGGCAATAACCGGAATACGCTGTTTGGTTGCCGCCTCCTTGATCATGAGTTCGTGCAACCGGGGCTTTGGCGGAGGCAGAAATTTTCCATCGGGTTCGTTGGGTATTCCTTCCTTGCTTCCAAAAACACCAATCAGTTCATCTACTTTATCGTAATAAGGGGCAACTTCATCATAACCAATGGGCCAATCTTCACCTAAGCCATCATGACTTTTTCCTTTAAAGTCTTTCGGGCCAAAGCGTAGCGAAATCCTTCCCCAATGGTTGGTTCTTCCACCCAGCATGCGTGAGCGAAACCAATCGAATTGGGTTCCAGGCACGCGTGTATAGGGTTCTCCTTCCATTTCCCAGCCGCCATAAGCCGCATCAAAATCCCCAAAAGGGCGAAACGTTGTGCCAGCGCCTCTTCTCAATGACTCCCATGGCCATTTTAATTGTGTTACATTTTTTGCTGGATCATACCAAGGGCCGGCTTCCAGCACTACTACTTTTAAACCGGCTTGTGTAAGAACGTAGGCAGCCATGCCGCCACCGGCACCTGAGCCCACAATACATACATCATATTGTTTGCTGCTCACTTTGATTTGAAAAGGCATGTGGAAAATATTTCCTAATGTTAATCTTTTCCACCATTAGAGACAAAGGATTAAATTGCTTTTCTGCGATTTACTCTACTGTCTGTACGGGTTTGCTTACGGTCAATACGATTGCCTCTACTTTCCACGCGATCATCAACCCGTCCGATACCATTCGGATTTCGCTTATCGATTCTGCCTTGACGATACGAGTTTACATTTTCGCGCTTTTGAAGATTTTTCTGACGGATGTTCTGATCAGACTGCGCATTAACCGAGGTGACGGTAACTATAAAAAGTACAAAGGCACTTATCAAAATTTTCGTTTTCATATTAAATTTTGGTTTTAATGCAGCTTGGATCGGTTATCCGGAAGCAGGTTTAATCAGTCTGCTGATTTTTTTTCGGAACCGGGTCATACCCACTCGTTCCCCACGGATGACACCGTGCTATGCGCTTCATGCCCAACCAGGTACCCTTCAGCGCGCCCCATTCCTGTATTGCCTCTATGGTATACTGTGAGCATGTGGGTGTATGCCGACAATGTGGACCCAGAAACGGTGATATGCTGAGTTGGTAGAAGCGGATGGGGAGGATGAGGATTTTCTTAAGCATATCTAAGCTTCAAGCTCCAAGCTGCAAGCTTCCATTCACAAGCCTGAGGCTGCAACTCGCAGCTAACAGCTTGAAGCTATTCAATCGTATAACTAATTTCTCCATCCTTTCCATCCATCAACTGTACACCCAATGCTTTCAAGTCATCTCTGATCTTATCTGATAATGAATAGTTTCGGTCAGTGCGGGCTTTTTTACGGAGATCGATCATCACACGGATAACACCATCCAGAACGTCATGGTTCTGACTGCCTTCTTCCTGCAGGCCCAACACATCTTCCATAATGGTTATGTAGGCCGATTTGAACTTTTTGAACGTATCCGGGTCGAGAGCTGTCAGCTTAACGTTTCCGGATTTCATATCATTAACACGTGCCGACATCTCAAACAATACAGCCAAGGCTTTTGCTGTATTAAAATCATCGCTCATGTTGCGATAGGCTTCATCAATCAGTTTTAACAACTCCTGATCCGGTTTTCCCTGACCACCCGGATGCTCAAGTTTTTTAACCGCACTTAACGCGTTGCTTAATTTCTTGTATCCTTTCTCAGCAGCCTGCAGCGCTTCATTTGAAAAGTCAAGTGTGCTGGAGTAATGCGATTGCAGCATAAAGAACCGAACTGCCATCGGGCTATAGGCTTTTGCTAACAGTGAGTGTTTGCCTGTGAAGAGTTCACGCGGTAAGAACGAGTTACCTTTCGACTTACTCATTTTCTCACCGTTTACGGTAAGCATGTTCGAATGCATCCAATAACGAACAGGAGTCTTGCCATATGCACCAATACTTTGGGCAATTTCGCATTCATGGTGTGGAAACTTTAAATCCATTCCGCCACCATGGATATCAAATTGTTCACCAAGATATTTTGTTCCCATTGCAGAGCATTCTAAATGCCAGCCTGGTATACCTTCACCCCAAGGTGATGGCCAACGTTGAATGTGGTTGGGAGAAACAGCTTTCCAGATAGCAAAGTCTACCGAATGTCGTTTTTCGTTCTGCCGATCCAATTCGCGTGTTCCTTCCAGTAATTCATCGATATTTCGTCCACTTAATTCACCGTATGTGTATTTTTCCATGTACTTGCGCACATCGAAATACACGGAACCGTTCACTTCATAGGCAAAACCATTGGCCATTATCTTCTTCACCATCTCAATTTGTTCTACAATGTGTCCGGTAGCTGTTGGTTCAATGGTAGGTGGATGAATATTGAATAAACGGCATACTTCATGGAAACTAGATGTGTATTTCTGAACAATCTCCATAGGTTCCAATTGCTCCAACCGTGCGCTTTCTTCAATACGATCAACGCCTTCACCGGCATCGTTTGTCAAATGGCCGGCATCGGTGATGTTGCGTACGTACCGTACTTTGTATCCGAGGTGCGTTAGGTATCGGTACACCACATCAAAAGCGGTGAACGTACGCAGGTTGCCGAGGTGCACTTCATTATAAACCGTGGGGCCGCAGGAATACAAACCAACAAAAGGTGACTTAAGGGGTGTGAATAAATCCTTCTTGCCGGAAAGCGAATTGGTAATGGAAACAGGGTATTTTTCAAATAAACGCATAATACAAAAGTCGGGAGCGAAGCTATGAAAAAGTGCTTAGGTGTTAAAGCGTTTAGGTATTTATGTGTTTGTTAGTTTATATACATTGGTAGTAAACGAGTTTTTCTGTTGGGATGCTAATGTGTTAGTAATTGATGCGAAATATTTAGCAATGTGGATGGTTGTTCCTCACTAGTATTGATTCTTGAAATAAGCCATCGGTTGCAAATGAAGACCCAAGGCTTTACAAGTGGTAAGTTATTACCTTCAAAATTGAGTTATTTTTTTCTCATCTTCTCCATCTCCTCTTTTATTTTTCGTTCCTCCCAATCATCGCTGAAAATGATGTTTTGCCGGAATAAGCCGAGGCCGTGAAAGAAGATACCAATTCCCCATCCGATCCACACCCATTGAACCCACCAGTGGCCCGGGCCGCTAAACCAATTAATAAATGTTAGGAACGATGCTATGGCCAGGTAGGTAAGTACATGGCTATAGAATTTCCTTTTTCTTCTTACACGTTTGCGCGCTTCTTTATAGAGTTTTTCTTCTTCGGGAGCCATGATGGATTACTTTAGAGTTGTAGGTTTCAAGTTAATCTAATTTCGTCAATTTCATCTCCATATACGGGTACCAAATGTTTCCGTCAGGAGAATATTGACCGTTTTCAGCCCAAGACTTGTCGGTTGGATTTAGTTTTATATTGTATTTGATTTTCGCATTGCTCGGAAGATCAAACCCCCACTCGAAATTATTTTCTTCCAGAATTTTAAAATAAGCTTCGGTTTGGTTTCCATTCATGACATGTGACCGGAATTTGAACTCTTTTTTCTGCTGATCAAAGGAAATAATCGCCATCGCGTTGAATGAAACTTTTCCATCTTCGGGGTTGCGACCGGTTCCTTCAATGAGGAGAATTGTTCCATCCAGTTTGAATTGGATGTCTTCCTCCTGATTTACTTTTAACATGGTTCCATTGGGTTGTCGCATGGAAGCTTCACCTTTCCATTTGCCAGCCATGTAGGCAATCTTTTGCATTTCGAGTTTTAAACTTTCAGGTGCTGTGCCCTGAGCTTGTGAACACACCAGGCCTAGCAAGGTGAGCGCAATAATGATTAAGGATTTCATTGGTAGTTTTAGTTGTTGTTTAATGCTAATATGGTATAAACTGGTTTATATTATAAACTAAATGAATAAAAAATTTTAGGGTTTGATGTATTGCTTAAGCGCGTTCACATATTCTTCAAAAGCCTTGATTCCTTTTTTGGTGATCTTACACGTAGTGAGTGGTTTTTTTCCTTTAAATGATTTTTCAATGTTGATGTATCCTGCTTCCGAAAGTTTATCTAACTGCACGCTTAAGTTTCCTGCGGTTGAATTTGTTTTCTCTTTCAGAAACGTGAACTCAGCAGACGCTACACTCATGAGAATAGACATAATACCCAGGCGAAGTTGTGAATGCAACAGGGGATCAAGTTCCGCGAGCATGCTGCTATTGATTTGACTTTTTTAACATATACCCTGGTATCAGGTAGCCGAACACCACAGCAACTGCTCCTACGAGGTATTGTTCAATGGGCCCCACCAAGTAACACAGGGTTCCCGCAATCCAGAAAGTAATTCCACCAAGAATTAAAGGACGAAAGCGAATAATTATCCCTGACATAAATGTGGCCATGCCCACAGGCATCAGAATGATGGCGTTCACCATCCAATTGGTTTGTGCTCCGAAAATCCATGCTGGCAAAATGGTAATGGCCATGCCAATCCACAACCACATGGAAATCCTATCGAGATGAGTGACTACACCAGCTTTCTTTTCTTGCCGACTGGAGTGGATCATGGTGATGATCCAAGCCGGAATACAGAGTGTCCATACTATGGGAGCATACTTTTGGTACTCCGTATATTTAAAAAAGTAGTACATGCCAACATTGCAGAACGTAATTACCCATCCCCAAAGCAGAAAATAAAAACTTCCGTTTAGCATGTTTCCCTTCGCCTGGGTGATCATACTGGCGATCAATTCGAGGCTTTCCTGTGGGTTCAGATTGTCATTCTTGGTTTCCATATACTGGCTTAAACGATACAAATATAAATTAGTTTATATTATAAACTAAAATATCTTGTAAATGGTCTTTTGAGCTTAAATTCATCGAAATCCGCCAATCATTTAATCCTTGGTTTCACTTTTATAATCGCTTACATTCGAAAATAATATTCCTAAACCTGTTCGATATGAGAAGAATTTTTACAGCAATTATGTTTAGTGCTTCAACCTTTCTGTTCGCACAACAGGAAATCCAGCGATTGGAAAAATTTAAAACTGAAGCAGTTGCGGAGGTTGAAAGACTCGCCCCACTTGGCCAACAAATCAACGATGTGTTGTTCAGTTTTGCTGAACTTGGTTTTCAGGAAGTTGAAACTTTTACTTACCTCACCAACTTGCTTGAAAAAAACGGATTTAAAGTTCAAAAAGGAGTTGCCGGTGTGCCCACAGCGTGGATTGCCACCTGGGGTTCGGGCAAACCACTAATAGCATTAGGTTCGGATGTAGATTGCATTCCTAAAGCTTCGCAGAAACCGGGCGTAGCGTATCATGATCCCTTGGTAGAAGGCGCACCAGGACATGGCGAAGGGCATAATTCCGGGCAGGCCGTAAATATCATTGCAGCGCTTGCACTCAAAAAAATAATGGAGCGCGAGAAGATTTCCGGAACACTGATGTTGTGGCCGGGTATTGCAGAAGAACTTGTTGGGACAAAAGCTTATTACGTTCGGGCCGGATATTTTAAAGATGTTGATGCGTGTATTTTCACACACGTTGGTAATAACCTCGGTGTATCGTATGGCGACTCCGGAATGAATGGTCTGGTTTCGGTTCGATTTAGCTTTGAAGGTCAGGCTGCCCATGCGGCAGGCGCACCGTGGCGCGGGAGAAGCGCACTCGATGGCGTTGAACTGATGAACATCGGCTGGAATTTCAGGCGTGAACATCTTGAACTTACCCATCGTTCACATTATGTGATTTCTGATGGGGGAGATCAGCCCAATGTTGTACCCTCCAAAGCATCGGTTTGGTATTATTTCCGCGAGCGCACCTATCCGGATATTAAAAAATTATTCGACATCGGTGTGAAGGTCGC
>CAZQXC010000078.1:0-11482 GCA_964597075.1 uncultured Roseivirgaceae bacterium
GCGAGTTAGTAGAGATGGGAGTACCAAAACAAGATATTGTAATTGGTTTTCATACTGCTAAAATGCGGCAATTAACAGATTTTGCTGTTGGATAAGTTAATTTAGGTCCGTTACTAAGCTTAATTAAAATTGTCGATAAAAATAAAGCTTTTAATAATGTCTAACGCACCCTACTAACTATTCAATAATTTCTTCGTATTGATTGGTATCGTCGTCTTGCAATCGTTTGATTTCTCTAAATACATCATCTAAAGATTTGCCATCAAGCCATTGATGACGCTCTTTGGTATAATCACCTTTTCCGGGGCTATAGTACTGAACAAATTTAATTGCATCAACAACTCCCAAAGAATCTACTAAAGCTTTATAACCTTGTCTAATAATTTCTTGTTGTGTTCTAGTCATCGTTTCTATCTTCCATTTGTGTAATTTCTGCCAGCCATTGCACGGGATTATTGATATTTACAGTAATTGATTGAGAATTTTTTCGGGCTTTTTTGACTAGTCTGTCATCTGTTGTCAGAAATATATCTGCTTGACTTATTTCAGCACTAGCGATGTGGGTAGCGTCATAACTTGAGAATCCCATTTTTTGAAGTTCAGCTGCTCGCTGTTCAATAAATGAGCTAGTTATAACTTTGATTTTAGCAACTGCTAGTAGTCTTTTGGTGTTTTGTAATCTTTCTATATTGGATGTTTGATTTAACTCAGCTACTATTGCGCTGCTATTAATCATTTTCCAATCTCCTGATTGACATTGATTAATAATTGTTATCACCGCTTCACTCTCTAAACGAATGCGTGGCTGTGTTTGGTCGTCAAAAGGACGATTTAAACAACAAACATCAAGATATATTTTATATTGAGCCATAGCATTTATTTATCTGCATCGTCTTTTAAGCGAGTCTTCCCGGTTAATAATTCTTGCATCATCCCTTGTTTGATGGCTTTGTATTTATCGCGCTTCTTTTCTAATGCTGCGATTTCTGCGTCCATATCGCTGAGGATTTGCGCGATCGCTTTTTGTTCGGGGAGTGGGGGGAGATTTATTTGAAGGTTTTTCAAAGCATCTTGATTAATATTTGTATTTGCACTAACAGTGCTACTATCTATTACTGTTTTTCTAAATTTTTCTTCGTTAAAACAATAAACTTTATATTCGGAGTCTAACTTATCAAAATCTCTAAATCTAATTAAAAAACCACTGTAAACAGTATTTTGTAAATCATCCTCGACTACAGATGTCAATCCTACACCTTCAGGCTTTACTGAAGAACGGATAAATAAAACATCTCCTTTCCTTAATTCATAAATTTTTCTCTCAAAACTTGAAGAATTTACTAAACCCAATGATACACCTTGAAATATTTTAGGTCTGCCAAATACATTTAAAAGATTTACAAAAGGATATCCAAAGCCAAAATCTTCTTTTCCTTTATTAATCCCATTTTTAAATTCTCCAATCTCTTCCAACTTCTTCACCTTCCACTCACTACTAAAACCAGGTAATCGCATCTTACCCGTGAGGAGTTGCTGCATCGCTCCCTGCTTGATGTTGCGCTTTTTGGTGATAGCGCGATCGCAAGCTGCAATTAGTGCATCAGTATCAGAAAGAGAGAGTGCGATCGTCTTTTGTTCCTCTGGTAGAGGCATTGGCACAATAAAATTTCGGATTTGTTCAACGTTAACTCGTTTAAAAGTTGAGCCGACCATTAAATCGGCAAGCTGTTTTTGAACTATAGGAGATTGAATAACCGCTTGCAAATAATCACTTGATAAATCAAAATGTCTTTTTCTTAAAAGGCAAACGTCTTGACCCATTGCAAAAGGAGGATGCCATTCAGTAACTTGTGCCACCTCTCCAACTGTAGCGTTGCGACTAAAAATAAGGTCACTAGGCTGTGGTTTTCGTCCACCTTCTATTAATTCAAAATAATAATGTTGTGTTGTCTGTTTAGCATTAGCAAGTTCAACAAAATAACTTTGAACTTCTCTGATACTTGCTATTGGGATTCCATTTAAAACAAATTCGGCTGTTATGTGTTTACAGTCAGTAACACTCCAGAATCGTTTGAGAACATCGACTTCCCAATCGCTAGGAATCACCCCCACCTCAGTCTTCTTATACCCCTCTATCCCATCCGTGCAATCCTTTAATCCGTTTAATCCGTGTTCTAATCCGTGACTCACCACACCAACCCCATCCGCTGCAAATGTCCCTCAACCTTACTTGTCAACTCGTCAACTTCCTGCATCAACTCAGGTAAAGGCATTTCATACCGCTCTGCTAATTCCTTAATTCTAGAAGTCAACCGTTGAGAAATCCGTTCCATCTCGGAATTTATCGCTTGTCGTAGCGTCGGGAACCATTTATCATCCACTACCAAAGCTTTAATTTCATCTTCGCTTAACTGTCCATATTTCTTTAAAACCTGGTTATTCAATTCCTTAGTCGCTTCTGCAATTTCTTTATTAACCTTTGCTTCTGCTTCAATTAACTTTAAATAAGCCTTCAACACCTGCAATTCTTCACCAAAATCAACATCATTTTTAATTACCTTGATACGTTTATCCACATTACCCTTGCTAATCTTCCCACTATCCCCAGCGACTTCTTCCAGCAAACCCTCCTCACCACCATATTCTTCCTGCATTTCTTCCTGCTGACGAACAACTTCATCTTTCTTACTTTCCAAAGTTTCAATTGCGTCTTGCTCTGCTTGAAAATAGCGGTTAATCATCAATTCCTTGGGTATTAACTCACATACATAATTAATAACCTTCCCCTTCTGATTCAAAACTTCCTTGATTTCCGCTTGCCAGCCATCTTCCACCAAAATATAAACATCATCCTTCATAGTTTCCAGCCAATAAGTCATTAAATGCTGGTAAACATCGTATTTATCAATCAAACTTTTCCCAGTGAAGGATTGCAGTAAATTTTCAGCAAGCTGGTAAATAAGTTCTTTGGGTTTATCTCCCTTTTTAATTTCCTTAAGCAAGCTAACGTGTTGATTTTTCCAGGTTTCAAAAACTGTTGCGATATCATTCCCGTAACTAATAAATTCCGGATGTTGAAAAATACAAGCTTTCACATCTCCAGCAGAAACCTTGAGTATTTGATATCCCTGACGATTCCCAGGTTTAAATAATTCTTGTTGTAGCGTCGGATAAACCTGCCAATATTCTCCCAAAGCTTCCACATCTCGCTGGGGAATTCCTCCCAATAAATGGGCTGCAATGTCTTGAATATCTTCCTCTTCTTGACTATCAATATATCGGGGAATATTCAAGTTGTAATCATTACCAGCAATTTCCTTAACAGAAACCATCCGCGAATATTTAGGTATTTCTAATTGCTTGTTAAAAACATCGACAATTTTATGAATATCCTGCTCTCGCAAACGGTTTTTATTCCCATCTTTGACAAACCCCTTGCTGGCATCAATGATAAAAATACCTTGACGATTTACAGAATTTTCTTTATCCAACACAATAATACAAGCCGGGATACCAGTACCATAAAACAAATTTGGCGGTAGCCCAATAATTCCTTTAATAATCCCTTTACTAATCAAATTTCGACGAATTTCCGCTTCTGCATTCCCCCGAAACAGCACCCCATGCGGTAAAATAATCGCTCCTTTCCCCTTACTTTTCAAAGAGCGAATCATGTGCAGTAAAAACGCATAATCGCCATTTTTCGCGGGAGGAATTCCATAACCTTGAAACCGTTGAAACTCATCGTTTTCGGGATTTAAGCCATTACTCCAAGCTTTGCTAGAAAAAGGAGGATTCGCAACCGCAAAATCAAACGCTTTCAAACTACCATCAGCATCTTTAAAATGGGGACTTGATAAAGTATTATCCTGCCAAATTTCTGCCGTCGGATGTCCGTGTAAAATCATATTCATCCGAGCTAATGCGCGGGTAGCATTATCCATTTCTTGCCCGTAAATAGTCAAACCCCGCTCGGCTTCATCCGCAGCTTTAAGCAACAGCGAGCCACTTCCACAAGTAGGATCGTAAATAGTTTGATCTTGACTTTGAGCAGTATTTACTCCAATTACCTGAGATATAACCCGCGAAACCTCAGCCGGAGTATAAAACTGTCCCTTACTTTTACCCGATTGCGTTGCAAAATTCCGCATCAGATACTCGTAAGCATCCCCTAAAATATCATCCCCATCGGCGCGGTTTTTACTAAAATTCAAGCTGGAATTCTGAAAAATCGCCACCAAATTGGTAAGTCGCTCTTGCATTTCCTTACCCTTACCCAATTTGTCAGCATCATTAAAATCAGCTACATCAATAACACCCTTTAAATCGTTCTCTTCCGCTAACTTGGCGATAATTTTATTAATCCCGTCTCCAATATCTTTTTGTCCCTTGAGCTTAACAATATCTTGAAAACCCCCACCTTCAGGCACTTCAATCAGCGCATCTTCAACACCAGCGTACTTATCAGATACATACTTTACGAATAATAAAACTAAAACATAGTCCTTGTATTGCGAAGCATCCATCCCACCCCGCAACTCATCACAACTTTTCCATAAAGAACTGTAAAGTTCGCTTTTCTTAATCGCCATTTAGTGATGCCTTCAAAATATCCTCCAAGAAACTTTGTCAGAAATGAAAAATCCTGGCTGACATTGCACTTTGAAGCAGATGCATCTCGCGAGCGATAGGCGTAGCCGCCTGCTTGCAGATCGCACCTAATTTCAAAACCCTGCTCATTTTACTGACGATATATCTTATACCAGAAATGCCCCTTCTGGAGATATCTAGGACTTTTAATTGGGAAATAATTCACCGTCTTGCTCTAAAAAGTAGTTAAAGACAAGTTCGACGTTATCTTTATAAAATACTAGAGAAGCACCGAACTTCTTCTTTATAATTGTAGATTTTTGTTACGTTTCGTCTTGTAAGCCATACCTACAAGAACTCAATCAGTACATTCTTATATTGTAATTGATTGAAATCCAGTAATTGTTCACATTAATTATTAAGAACAATATTAATGCTTTATAAATGCTCAGTAATTGCTCTATTTTTTTTCATTCTACTCATACTCAATTCTTCTAAAACTATCTTCAGCTATTTTACTGATGGCTATTCATTATTTGATTAGTTAGCATTTAGCAAACAATCTATTTTATGCCATGTTATATAGCATATTTTAGTTATCAAAATGTACAAAAATAGGTAATTTAACATCCTAAGATTGTGAATATACCCACAATTTTAGGCATCAATTGGAATCATTTCAATTAATATAAAAATCACAACAAGCATTTACATATATTTATATCGCAGAATGTGATTTAGTTACGATTTTTTCGATAATAATTTTGGACTTATTGATTTAATATCAGGGAGCAAATAATGAAAATTGGCAAAGTTATTTTTGGATTGATTGCGTTTGCAGTAACGTTTTCTGGCAATCAATTAGTAGAAGCCCAAAGTCGTCCTCCTGGCGTATTCTCTTTAGGTGAGATGGGATGTCGCGAAATTGAGGGGAGGCAATATTCTCCTATTAACAAAGATATTCCAATAGGATTTGAAATTTATAGAGCAGTTGGAGTTTTTGGACGTTATTATAAATGGGGATTTTCTAAAGAAGAACCTTCTCAAAAAACAGCTTGCAGATTAGCATCTAATGGAGAAAAACCGAAATTTAAAACATTGACTTTAGCCGTAGGTTTTGATGACAGCAACCTTTATTCTAAGGGTTCATTAGCTCGTTTATCTATATATAAAGACGGGAAACCAGAAAAATACATAGATATTTCAAAAGGACAAAAATCTTTAGTCACTATAGATGTACAAAACACTCGTAGCATTGGACTTGAGCTTGAATGCTTAAGAAAAACTTCTCATAATGATATCAGCAATACGAATGGTTGCCCTCCAGTGTACTTCTTTGAAGATATCTTAGAGTAGTTATGAATCGTAGAAAATTTATTGCTTACACAGCCTTAGCAGGTGGTTCATTTATTGTTAACTTAGGCTTGCATCAACCTAAACCAGCTCGCGGAATTATTTTTATCTTTTTCATTCAAGCGGCTGGTCCCAGTTTATTAAGTTTAGCATTAGGTGGATTAGCTCTCGCGGCTTTTGGTAGTGGAAGTCAAAATCATAAGCAAATCCGAGCATGGTATGACAAGCGTTTGGATGCTCAGTTAGCACAACGAGAATTTTTACGTCGTCAGTTTACAAATGTCTCAGTAGCAGAAGTTAATAACTCTGAATATAACTACATTCTTGGTGCAGAAAAAAAGGAAGCTCTAGGACAAAATGTAGCTCTTGCTTTTCCTAGAATTGAGTATAATCAACCAACCGTTTCAAGCTTTTCTGGTGCTGCTTCAATTGGTATGTCCGTTGCTGCACAATACCTCAAAAGCCATGAAAAAATGAGTACTCAAGAAATAGCATCAGCAATGTTACCAAGACTCAGTGGGGCTAGCGTTATCTCCGATTGGCGGAATTGGGATAACAGTAGTTTTCCTGGGGCTTATCCCAATACTTATTCTGACTTTAGAGGAGTTAATATTCGTTATGATGCCGTTGAACCTCGACAAAAGGGTTTTGGCACAATTGATGTCACTGTCAATGCTCATCGCATGATTAAAATTCCTCAAATCAAAGTTAACTTTGCTTAGGTAAAAGTACACAGCTAAAATATTATGTTCGCATTTTAGGAAATAGCAAAATATATATTTTTTGACTTTAACTCCATGCTTTTGAAGTCACTACCACCAGCTTTATCCGACCAGTTTAAATTAAAACCTTCTGCCAAAACTTCAGCTACTTGTAAGTTAAAAGAGTTAGACAAGAATACTGGTAAATTCGTTGTTCCGCTTGCTTGTAATTGAGCTAGTGCTGTATCGGTTGTACCGTCAGACACTAGATAAAAAGCTAAACGTGTATTTCCTTCAACTTCAAATACTCGATCAATATCTCCTAAATCAAATCCCGCAAAAAAATTATTTCAGTATTTTCCGGTTAGCCTTAAATTTTATCTGTGAATAGAATATTGCGTATAATATATTACTTACTACATCATTTGTAGAGAGTTTAAATGAACAAACAGTTAATAATCAACCATCCAGGGTTTATCCGCGTTCTTAGACTCCTAACTGGGCTTACCCCAAAAGCAGTTTGCAGCTTCTGTTGGTGTGACTTATCCTACGGTTAACCGTTGGGAAAATGGAGGTGCCAAGCTATCTCTTATGGCAAGAAAGTTGATGGACAAAATGCTTGAAAATTTAGGCGATCGCGGGCAACAGTTAACCGTTAAATACAATTCAAATTAAACCTTGGTAAGCAGATGTAGGTCGCGGTTGCAGTCCCGATGCTACAGCTAATTGTTATACGGGTTCGCCAATTCTTGTAGGCGAACGTTTAGATAAATATAAAAAATAACTTGTCGGGCTAGTTTTAATAAAAACTAAGGGAGTTTTCAATTAAAAAATAAAATATATGGTTCTTCAGTACAAGGAGGTGCTAAGTAAATAGTCGTTTTAAGGCAGTAGGCAGAAGGGAAAAAATAACTGCTTAACGTTATTAATGTAAAGAAATTGCTTTGAAACCCTTGTATAGTAGGTGTTTTAGGGAATTTTATTGAAGATTTAGCATACTAACTACTGATGAGCCGAATATATTTTTTGATAATTATGATATCCCTGATAGTCCCTTGTATTAACTTTTCTCAATGTTGAACCTAGAATTATAAAAGTGAGTAATTTTATGAAGAAACAAACATTGCTTCTTATGATAGCAAACTTAATGCTTTTAAATGGAAGCTTTTTACCAGTATTAGCTCAAAATCGACAGCCAACAAATGCAGATTTGCAAAGATTACAAAAAGATTTGCAAGAACACGTTAGTTCGCTAAAAAAGAATAGCTCAATTGCTCATTATATTCAAGATAGCCGTACTGAAGCTGAAAAAAACAAAAGAGAATCTTTCGTAAGTCGTTGGTCAAAAATTGAACCAAAACTAGCACCTTTTTTGGGTAATTGGTCTGGATACGAAGCTGGAATATCTATTTACCCTTCAAATACCAAAGGTCGTGTCTGTGTTGTTTCGACTAATGGTGGTTTTGGTAGTATTGCTACTGGCATCTTTTCTAATGGAGTTATACAAACTAGTCGTGGAGAAGTAATATTTAAAAACGGAAATTACTTAGGGTCAGCGTTGCTCAAAAACGGTAGATTTCAAGGGAATTACGAGACCCCTTTTAAGTCACCAAGAGTATTACAACCAATCAACAATGGTGTATCTGGAATGTATGATTCCAGTGAGAAAGAAAAAATGACCGTTATTCGCAGTTTAAAAAAATACGGATGTCGCAGTTAGTAATTAAGTAGTTAAGTTCAGCACCTAAAAAAATTTTGTTACCCCAGACTTTTTTATCGCGAGATGACAGGTGGCGATCGCCCGGATTGGACTAAATTAAAAGTTTTACACGCTTGGGGCGCAAAAGACTAAGACGGATTTTACAGAAGTCTATCGCTAAATTGTGGAGAAAGATCAAAAAATCTTAATGATGTTAAACAATAAATAGGTAAAGTTTCACCTGGAGATGCGTTTGAATATATCTGTAGATGAGGAAAGCTATACCTCTGTTAGTAGCTTTTTAATCTTAACAATACAATCATTTAAATCATGTTGATTATTCAATTAACTAAAATTTATGAAAAAACAAAATATACTTAGCTTGTTAAAATTATCATTTTTGTGTTCATTTCACTTATCGTTACTGGGAACAGGTTTATTTATTCAAGAGGTAAATGCACAGGAGATAGAGGCAAGTAACTTAGCTTGCACTGGTAAATTTAAAAATTATTTAGGGCAAGAAGCACCTGAATATTGTAGAAGTGCTGAAGCTGATGGTGGAATTTTAATAGATAGCTTAATATCAGCAAGACAAAAAGATAATTCGATCAAAGTTGAACTGACACTTTTTAATCGAGGCACTGCTGATGGATTAGTTGAAGTATATGATTCGTTTGGAAAGCTTGTCAATTTAAACATAATTAAGGGTAATAAACCGCCCACTGGATTAATACAATCCGGTTCAGACTTGTTTTTAAAATATCCTCAAACGTTTTGGAGTCGGTATCCGCTTGGAGATGTAAGAAGAGAACTGAAAGAACAAAAGATTACAGTTGTTATTCCCCAAGGAGGCTTTGTTAACCTAACTAAATCTTCTAGATTTGCTACAGTCTATAATGTAGCATCTTTAGCTTTAGAAATTTCTCAAATTAAAAACAACAAACCAGAATATGTTGAGAAAGAGTATGTTAAGGAGTTTTTGCTAGAATTTACAAAAGAAATAGCATCAGAGTCAGGCAAGAATATTTTTAAATCAGAGCCTACAGTAAAGGCAATATTTAGCTTAGATTTTATAGATCCAAACAAAACAGCAGAAATCTTACAAAGCCTTTGGGAATATTCTTTTACGAAAGAAGATAATCCACTGTTAGAAGTATTTAGTACTGAAGTTTTATCGACAGCAGGAAATATTGGTATTGAGAATGCACTTGATAAATACATCCTTCCTGGTTTGGGTACTTTGGCTAGAAATGTAAGACGAGGTGGTGATGCTGTCAATACTTTCGCACGGGCAGCAGACACATACAATACTCTTCAGTTTGGACAAAAAGATACCATAACGCTACGTCATATAAAATTAGTTCGGAATAGTTCTAGCTCTAATAGTAATGTCAATTGGAATAACTTGAAATATCAAAGTGATAAATTAGACAACTATGTCATGAGTCGAAGAGGAAAATTTGATAATCTTAAAATACCTAATCATTTAAATATCAAATTACCAAATGGGTTAATTTACAGCCGCAGCGATAAAAATAAGATAGGCGAAAAAATAATTTTACATGGGGTAATGGAGCAAGGTACTTACTGTACCCTATCTATTAGTCAATATGGAGTATCATATGATAGATTAACAAATACTCATGGATATCCTGCTACTGGATTTGACAATCAAAATTATCTAGAGATGATAAACTTAACTATTAATAACATTGTCAAACAAAATTCAAAATTTTATTTTTACACTTCCAAAGGGGTTTATCTAATAGATGTAAATATGGGTTCTGTATCTAAAGCTTTACAGTATCCAAAAATTTAGAAATTTACATAGGGTTTGCTGTAGTAATTATTTTTTTAACTAACAAAAGTTGAGACAAAATTATAACTAAAAATTACCAGTAGAAGATTTTTTCTTTATCTCATTACATATTTAGGACTGCTTTTTATCACTTCAATATTGATGAATATCGACCAATTTAATATGATTATTTCAAATCTAAACCTGTTAATATTCCCAAAATTACAATTCTTTTTGATAACGGATATGTCGAAATAAAAATTAGAGGAAGAGTTGAAAAAAATTTATCTCTAGATTATGACCAAGTTTAGATTTAAGCTATCACCCAAACCATCCAAATTTCAAAAAGAAAGAAGGTAAATCGGGCTTTGTTCCAGTCAAAGCAAGGTGGGTTATAGAAAGAACCAATTCTTGGATGAAGAGATGTAAAAGTTTGGTCAATAACAATGATGCGAACTCTTAATAATTCTACCACTAAGGTTAATCTTTGTTTTGTCCGACTTATGCTCAAAAGATTAGTGACTGGTTAAATATATCCCAAATGGGTTCTATAGAGTTGGTTCTTTATTGAGCGTTATTATAAAAAATCATTCACCATACAAAGCACCAAACTTCTCTAACTCAGCAATCACATTCCTTAATTTCTCACCCTTTTCGGACAGAGAATATTCTAGTCTTATTGGTAATATATTATACACCTTAAGAAATATTATTTCGGTTTGCTCTAACTCTTTTAAAGACTGAATTAGTATTTTTTCAGAAATATTTTTTGCTGAATTAGCATTAACTCTTTTCTTAATATCATCAAATCTTAAAGCTTCATCTTCTAAAAGAAACTAGATTATAATCCCCTTCCATTTTTCAGAAATGGTATAACATGGCACGGAACTCCCCATATTCTATTCCCCCAAGAATTCTATTCAATAATCTCTTCTTCTCCGGTAAGCCTTAGTTCGCGATACCAATTTTCCGAAGCGAATTTGGCACATAAGCAAATGTACATTACCGCTAATTTAATTTCTTGCCAATCAGGACGCAATTTTACATTTCTACCAGCTTTCTTTGCTGCACCAAGCGAACCTATACTCGCAATATGTTTTCTTTCTTTAATATCGAGAGACTTCGCCCCTTAAAATGCCTGTTCTACAGTTAGGTAGCTGAGATAGCCCATAAATATCGGTGAAGGAGCAAAATTTGAAAACCAATTATCTTTACTTATAATTTAATCTTAAAATCGCTCGCGCCAATAAGAATGTAATTTCAGTCCTTTTAATAATTTAAGAATGATTATTTTTATTAACTCAACTCATTAATCGATAATTTTTCTTAAAACTACAAATT
>CAZQXC010000079.1:0-1529 GCA_964597075.1 uncultured Roseivirgaceae bacterium
TGGAGGTAAAAGCTGGAACTTCCACTGAACTTAACCTAAACATTCTTCGCTCAAAGACATACACCAAATCAAAAGCTAAGCTGGGTTTCTCTTCCAAATTACCGGAAGGCATCACTGCATCGTTTGAACCTGCCGAGGGTATGTTTGAAACCAGCGTGGTAACCATTAGTGTAGCCGAAAACACAAAGGCTGGTCAGTATCAAATAATAGTGAATGCCGAACTCAATAATAAAGTGAAAGGATCAATACTAAAGCTTGCGGTAACTGAAGGCAAAGGCAACCCAGTGGTTACGCTAAACGAATAGCCTGATACAATGCTTTCCGGATGCTGGCTAAGATGGGTGTGTCCACAAATTTCTGATTCAATTCTATTTCAATTCCCAGGTACTCTCGGCCTGGGAATTTTTTTCGTAACATAGTCGCAATTCCATCATCCGTTCCTTTGTAGGGCTCATTAAACCGTGTTGTAACATCGGGCAACTGGTGATCAAGTTTTTTCTTTACCTGTTCACAAAACTCCTTCTCCTTAACACGGGCTGGGTCAAATAATAATCCGATATCTACGGAGCGTGTCGTTCCGTTGAAAACTGGGGTAAACGAATGGATGGACAAATGCAACGTTGGTTTTTCGCTTTGCCGGATTGTCCGTTCAATCGATTGGTGATACGGTGAATAAAACTGTGCTATCAAGTCTGCTTTATCAATGTCGGGTAATTCACTCGTAAATTCAGAGAATAAGGTAGTACTGTCCAATGACCGGTTCATTTCTATCAATAAACGGGTTATGAGCATCGTATAAAGTGGAGCCTTGAACTGCTCGGCCAAATAGGCGGCTACTTCACGTGCTCCCGGATCCCAACCGCGATGAGAATTCAACACGTTATCAGTTCCCGTAAAGCGTGATTGATATTTTTCAGGAATAATATTTCCTGCATGCTCACAACTGATGAGGATGCTTTTGTAGTCCAAATGATTAAGGCAAAAATAATTTATCCTGTGCAAGGCAATCAGAAAGCTGACGATAAACACGATTCATTGCTAACATGGAATGATTTCCATTAAGGGCTTTTACCATCCGTGTTGCCAAAGAACCTTCCGTTAAAATAATATTCAATTCGGGCTGCCATCTTTCCAACGCGGTATTGCCCCGCCTGATGAGTGATTCCAGTATATATTTCCACAAGTCACCTGCCTTTATTGCCGTGTCGACTCCAAATATTCTCAGGTACATTTTATCCGAAATCACCGCCTCTTCTGCTCGTTCAATACCCAAATCAAAAAGTTGCACCAATGCATCGGTCTTGTATTTCATTTGGGCATCATGATCAATGAATTTTCCATTAACCAAGGCTTTAATAGTTTCAATAACCAACTCCAGCACAGCAATATCGGCAGCAGGACATTCCTGAACATCCATAATGCGTATTTCAATCGAACCACGGTCAAACCGGGGAATTGCACCACGGGAATTTACCCATATAGGATTTAATATCTGTTGTGGATCATGCGGGGCGATATCCGCTTTTATT
>CAZQXC010000079.1:1539-11376 GCA_964597075.1 uncultured Roseivirgaceae bacterium
TTTATTTTTTCATAAATAGCGTTGAGGTAATTACGTTTAGAGAATATCGCTTCCGGAATTACCCGCCCGGTAATGGATGGTATTCTCGACTGATTTGTTTTGTAATACTTGAGCCGCGTATTTAACGACCCGGTAAGCCGGCCTTCGAAAATGGGTGTGCTTGCACATAAGGCAGGCAATATGGGCAATACCAACCTTACTGCAGCATGGAGCCGGGCAAACTCCTCATCATCATAAAAGGGAAGATTCAGGTGAGTACTCTGCACGTTCGACCAGCCATGCCCACGGCAATCAAAAATCTTATTGTAAATCTCGTATACTTCATTGCTCTCATGCGGCCACAACTTTGTTTCCGTTAATGGGTTCATAAACGGATGTGCACCCGTTGGTAAAAGTTTCGCATTCCAACCGGTTAGTATAGCATTGATGCGTTTTACATTATCAGCAAAAGCGTGTTGCAGCACGGTCAGGTTATTTTCCGGAATAGTAGATTTTAATTCCAAGACATGTAGGACTAACTCGTTTGACCAGGTAACCATGCCGTTTTCAAAATCGCTTCCATACGATCCCAACTCATGCTTAAGCAATTCATCGGCAATGGGCTTAACGGCAAGCGTGTCCTGGTCTACAATCATGTATTCCAGTTCTACACCATAACCTTGAAAAAGATGAATACGCGGAGGTTGAACCATTATCGGTCGGCTTTGATCTTATTTAAAAATACATCCATTACGGTGGAATACAACTTATCCTTCAGAATTTTATCTTCAATGCCAGCATCAATGTTGGGGTTGTCGTTGATTTCAATAACATAAAATTTACCGTCTGCTTCTTTCATATCTACACCATACAAACTATTTCCAATCAGTGCCGTTGCCTTAAGTGCTGTGCGTATTAACCCGGAGGGCGCCTGGTCCACCGGAATGCTTTCCACGGAACCTTCGCGCGAACTTTCCTGGGCATTCCAGTTTACAATCTGCCAATGCTCAGTGGCCATAAAGTATTTACAAACATAGAGCGGTTTGCCATCCAAAATACCCACGCGCCAATCAAATGGCGTGGGAAGATACTCTTGGGCAATCAGTAAATCAGAGTCTTTGAACATCATACCCGTTACATCCTTGAATTCATCTCCTGAACCAATTTTAAAGACTCCTTTGCTGAATGCCCCATCGGGTTGCTTAAGAATAAAGGGATAAGCTAGCTTTTCAGGAAGCCTTTTATAATTCTCTTTACTGATAACGAATGATTTAGGCGTGAGTATTTTATTGGCATTAAGCAATTCAAACAAATACACCTTATTGGTACACTTCAAAATGGATTCCGGATCATCAATCACAGCAAGGCCCAGTGATTGTGCTTTTTTTGCAAACCGAAACGTGTGGTGGTTGACGTATGTTGATTCTCGAATGAATAAGGCATCGAATTGAACCAGTTTATCCAAATCATTTTTGGTTATTAATTCAGCATAAAATCCAGCCTGGTCAGCTGCCTTGATAAACCGCTGTATAGCTTTCTCATCAGAAGGTGGGTTGGCTTCTGTTGGATTCACAAGAATAGCCAGATCATATTTCTTCTTATCAGGACGGTATTCTCGTTTTCGTTGCAGGTATTGCTCCAAACCTTTTTGCAAGAGTTTGCGGTCAGCTTCAGGTACTTCACCAATGCTCAGCGGCTTAATACTTTGTAGTATCCATTTGTTACGCTTTCCAAATACAGCTTTAAGCGAGGGCGCCTGAATGTATTGGAATAAATGTCGGGCTAACTTGTTAAGCTGTTCCGTTTGGGTAATACCAAAATAAATATCAAACTCTACCCTATCACCTAATTGATTTTTAAAAGAGTTCTGAATAAGATTATCAAAGTCCTGTGAATCCTCACGAAGAATAGACGGATAGCGAAAATCCTGAATGGTGGCAACTCCGGGTAATACCTTGTGATGACGTGCCTCGGCTAACAGCGACACATAATACCCATAACTTTGGTATTGATAGGATTTGCACAAATTAAGAACCTTCAATCCCTTGGTTTGCTGATACTGCTCACCATCAATATATTTTGCCGGTGTGATAATCTCCACATCCTCCAGATGAAACTGCCAGTTATCAGGATTTTCAACAATAATTAATTTTGGCATCTGTTCTTATCGATTCATTTTGCCCGGTTCTATAATCAGCAGGTTCGCATCATACGTAACTATACCCAGCAATATGCTATTAATCAATCGCGGAAAGCTTACCTGGTACACCTGACCTTTTCCCATTGGATTTGGTGTCATCGGATCGGCCAGGTAAACCATATTCTTATCCTCATCGTAGCCACTAATCACAACGAAGTGCCCCACGGGTTCGCCTTTAATGGAATCATAAATATTAAATTGAGGAATTTCCCGCACACTGCCATACAAGTATGTTGCACTTAAGCCGGTAAGTATAGGTATCGACTTTTTAAGGTAGCTTTTAATGAGCTTATCATCCATTTCATGGAAGTGGATCTCCCCTCCTGACTCCAGGAATTTGATATAGGCTTTCGAAGCAATCTGGAGTTTCCTCCGTTTATGCTTAAATTCCATTTGCTGCTTAAGAAACTGAATAATTTTCTTTGGCGGATGCTTAAACCAGGATGGATCCAAAACATTTAAGTCGTACGTATAGATATGCGCTTTGTAACCACGCTGCAACGCATGATTACCCAGCATTACAGCCAATGTTCCGCCCGATTTTAGTCGCTTCACCTCACGGATAACCTCCTTGAGGGTGATATCATCTCCATAATAGTTATAAATCGCCTGCAGGCAGGTGGGTCCACAGGTCACCTCATCCGGCTGTGCTTTAATATCAAACCCAAGGTCTAATTCTCTACGCATATAAACCGTGGCTCAAAGGATGGTAATTAGGTATAATCGAGCCGGTTGTAAAACATAAATTTAAATTAAAGGATTCACAAAACAGCTTTGCTTGTTTTTAAGGATATTTGTCCGCTAAATGATCAAAGAAAAGAAATGAATCGATTACTTATAACCATACTGCTTTCTGCTCTATCATTCGCCTCCTTTGGATGGGGAGCAACCGGCCACCGGGCTACCGGATACATTGCCGATAAGTACCTGAATAAGAAAACCAAAAAAGCTATTGAGCGAATTCTAAACGGTCAATCCCTGGCTATTGCCAGTACCTGGATGGATGAAATCCGTTCTGATTCAGCCTATAATTACACAGCCGACTGGCATTGGGTTACCATACCGGATGGCATGACTTACGAACAGGCTGAAAAAAACCCAAAAGGCGACATCATTGAAAGCATTGAACGGATTGTTGCTGAACTCAAATCCAAAAAATTAACCCCACAACAGGAAATGGAAAGACTAAAGTGGCTTATTCATCTGGTAGGCGATATCCACCAACCTTTGCACGTAGGTCGTGGAGACGACCGGGGCGGAAATGATATTAAAATAATGTGGTTCCGTGCCGATAGTAACCTGCACCGTGTTTGGGATAGCGATATGATTGATGACACCCGGTTAAGCTACACTGAACTCGCAGAATCTTTAGGCCAGCCTTCGGCCAATCAGGTTCAGACATGGCAACGTAACACGGTTCGCGACTGGGCCAATGAAAGCATGAGCTACCGTAAGCAGGTTTACGATTATGGAAACGCCCGACTGGGGTATCAGTATTCATACAAGTACTTAGGTACCGCAAAAGAACGTTTACTTCAAGCTGGCGTTAGACTAGCCGGCTTACTGAATGAGATTTACGGATAATCTTTTTTAAATTTGCCCTCTCACCACCTTGTTCCCGTAGTTCAATGCTCGCCCGGCTGACGCACCGCCAGAATGACTTTGTCGGGCAGGCAGTCGGACGGGGATAGAATATCCCGATAAGAAGTGGCGGTCTCATAGTTCAACGGATAGAATAGGAGTTTCCTAAACTCTTGATCTGGGTTCGATTCCCGGTGAGACTACCACTTCGCTCGGGACTAAACTTTTGATACAGGTTCCCTGCCCGACTGATGTCAGTCAGGCTGGGATTCCTGTCGGGGCTACTGAGTTTTTCCAGGTCATTCATTAGGTTGCTCCAATCCTTCTCTCTTAGACTTCCTGCTTTATAACTAATGAGCGAATTCTCATAGTGAATAATCCTGGCAGAAGTGGGTGCCCTGCGTGTCCATTCAATATTAATTTCCTTAATATCATTCAAGCGATAGGCGCTCACCTTCCAAAACCAGAGTTAGTTTCTTACTTGCAAATAATTGTCCGATAGAAGGAAGTAATTAGCACTGACCGCTACATATCCAACGAATACAGAATTAAAGAAAATATAGGCATAACTATAATCCATAGTAAACGTAACAAGGGTATACACCAGGCAACCTCCGAAAAGAATGACATTCAAGTTCAGCAACCGGTTGCCGACATATTTAGTAAATATTTCTGATTCCAATTTCAAGGGAGACTGATATCAATTACTTTTTTACTATTATGACTCTGGTAAGCCGCCTCAATGATCTTGATCACCCGCACACCATCTTCAGCACTAACCGGAAGTGGTTTACCTGCAGTAATCGACTGATACACGCCATCAAAATAATCCATGTAGTTACCAGACAAGGTGGGTATCCGTTCACGAATGATTTTGCCATCCTTTTCCATGTGCAATAAACCTTGCTCATCGATTGGCTCAATACCATATCCTGCAGCGTCTGGTTTCATTCCCTGAAGCAAATTGGTCTCCTGCACATCTGCCCTCGATTTAAGAAACGACCCTTTCGTTCCATGCAGCTGATAGGATGGCGCAGACTCAAGCTTAAAATAACCGGCCATCAGGCGAACTCGGAAAGTTTTATAGTAGAGTAACACTTCAAAATAATCCTCCACCTGCGATTCCAATCGGTTAATCATGAAATCGGCAAAAACTGCTCGCGGCATTCCAAACAACACCAACGCTTGATCGGCCAGATGAGGAACCAGATCATATACAATACCCGCCCCCGGTCCGGGATTTTCTTTGTGCGCTTTCTTGCTCAACCCGGTATTGTACCGATCAAAGCAAAGCGTAGCTTCAACGATATCGCCCAATAAGCCATCTGAAATAACCTGTCTGACCGTTTTGAAATCACTATCCCACCTTCGGTTTTGAAATACCGACAGCTTACGTTGTTTTTGCTCCGCGATGGCTTTCAATTCCTCAGCCTCTGCTACGGTGGTTGTAAAAGCTTTCTCAACAATAATGTGTTTATTGGACAGTAAGGCTTTCTTTGCATATTCAAAATGCGTGAACGTGGGTGTGTTAACGATTACCAATTCAACTTCCTTATCCTCCAGCACCGATTCTAAGCTTGGATAACTTTTGGTGTTGGGGTGATTTTGAGCAAGAACTTCTTTGCTCCGCTCCCAGGCGCCCAGTAATCGGAAGCCATCATGCACCGTAAGAAACGGAGCATGAAAAACTTTACCCGACATTCCGTAGGAAAGCAATACTGTGTTTAATTTTTTCATAGGCTTAATCGACTATTTTAAACTAAGTCATAGTCTTACTATCGAACAATATGTCCACATGTTTATGGGAGGCTTCGAAACTACTAAACTTCCTCGGTTCTGAAAGGAGCAAATTCGTATCCATCTTTTAGGTAATTCGGAAAAATTACCAGATGTTTCTTTTTCACTTCATCAAACAACAGTCTTTTCAATTCCAGCATATTCTCTCCGGTTTCAGCGGAAACGAAAATTACCTGGGCAAAACCATGCTCGTTGTAATAACCTTTCATCGCATCAAGATTTAAGAGGTCATCGTCAGCCTGTGCTTTTAATGCATCAACCTTATTCAGTACCAGCACCACTGGAATTTCAGATGCTCCGATTTCCGCCAAGGTATTACTTACCACTTCAATGTGATTATTGTGAAAGGGATGGGCTACATCAACCACGTGCAGCAGAATGTCCGCTTCGCGAACTTCATCCAGGGTTGACTTAAATGATTCAATCAAATGGTGCGGTAGCTTTCTAATAAACCCAACGGTATCAGAAAGCAGAAAAGGAATATTGCCAAAGGTAACTTTACGCACCGTAGCATCTACAGTTGCGAATAATTTGTTTTCGGCCAGCACACCAGAACCCGAAAGTTTGTTCATGAGTGTAGACTTTCCTGCATTGGTATATCCTACTAGCGCCACACGAACAATATTGCTTCTTGACTTGCGCTGTGTCTTGCGTTGCCGGTCAATTTTTTCAAGCTCTTCTTTTAACAAGGTTATCCGGTAGCGGATATTCCTTCGGTCTGTTTCAATTTCCCGTTCACCGGCACCACCCCGTGTTCCTGTACCCCCACGTTGGCGTTCAAGGTGAGTCCAGAGTCGCGTTAACCGGGGAAGTAAATATTGATTACGGGCCAGTTCCACCTGCGTGCGGGCCTGGGCCGTTTGGGCACGTTTCAGGAAAATATCCAGAATCAGTAAGCTCCGGTCGTAAATCTTCACACCTTGTTCACTATCCTTCGGATTGAGCTCCTTTTCAAGGTTTCGCAGTTGCGATGGTGACAAATCATCATCAAAAATTACCGTATCGGCCTTATTCACTAGGATGCTCTCCTTCAATTCCTCTAATTTCCCTTTTCCAATAAAGGTGCGAACATCCGGCAACTTGAGGTTTTGTACCAGGCGCTGAACCGCGCGTATTCCGGCTGTCTCGGCCAGAAAGGCCAGTTCGTCTAAATGCTCGGTAGTAATTTCCGGTTGGCGGGTATCGCCAAGGGCTACTAAAACGGCTGAATGCTTATCTTTTTTCTCCATCTATTGATGGCAAAGTTAACATCATTAAAATCAGTTTTTCTGAGCGGTTACTTTTATATAATTTTGATGATTCAAAAACTGAATTTCTATAGAAAAAACTGTTTTTTTTAACTCAATTGCGTAGGTAGGCTTAATCTGATTCATGAAAGTTGCCATTGTACTGAACACATCCTGGAATATTGTCAATTTCCGGTTAAGCCTGATTAAATCACTTCAGGCACATGGCCATGAGATACACACCATTGCCCCTGTAGACGGTTATACGCATACCCTTAAAGAAGCCGGATGTATTCACCACCCGTTAAAAATGGATAGCCGTGGTGCAAATCCGCTTAAAGATATTGCTCTTGTTTTTGAGCTTAACTCAATTTATCGTTCCGTCAGGCCTGACGTGATTTTGCATTATACCATTAAACCTAATGTATACGGAACGTTAGCCGCTGCGCCCTTAAGAATTCCCGTTATCAATAATGTTTGCGGATTAGGCACAGTGTTCCTCAAAAAAGGACCCCTGTCATTTATTGCCAGGTTTTTATACCGCACCAGCTTTAGGTTTGCCAGCAAAGTATTTTTTCAAAACCCGGATGATCTAAGCCTGTTTCTTGACGAGAACCTTGTTCCAAAAAATTCGGTTGATCTTATTCCCGGATCAGGGATAGACTTGAAACGATTTTCACCCGTACCCTATCAGCGCAACACAAAATTTACCTTTCTACTTATTTCGCGCCTGATTACAGACAAAGGTGTATTGGAGTATATCGATGCCGTTAAAAAACTCAAGGCTGAAGGTGTTGAAGCACACTTTCAGGTATTGGGCGCGATGGATCCTGAACACAAACGTGGCATTAGTCGTGAAGTAATTCAATCGTGGATTAACACCGGCACCATTGAGTATTTAGGAACAACGGATGATGTGAGACAATTTATTAACCAAGCGGATTGTATAGTTTTACCTTCTTACCGGGAAGGTACACCCCGTACCTTGCTTGAAGCAGCCAGTTCCTCAAAGCCCATTATTACTACCAATGTTCCGGGCTGCAATCAGGTAGTGGAACATCAGGTGAATGGACTGCTTTGCAACCTTAAAGATGCGGATGATCTGGCCGAAAAAATGAACACATTGGTTTCCCTTGATAATAACACCTTAAAGACTTACGGGAAAAAAGGACGGGAAAAAATGGAATCAGAATTCGATGAGTCCATTGTTATCAATAAATACCTGCAAGCACTCTCACAAGTAGAATCACAAAAACTTCATGCAGGTCGTTAAAACTGGTTTTAAAGACTTAGTTGAGATTATTCCGGATGTTTACGAGGACAACCGCGGATGGTTCTTAGAATTTTACAAAGAAGAGTCATTTCACCCCATGGGTATTCCCTATAGGTTTACCCAGGAAAACTTATCCTATTCAAAAAAAGGAGTAGTGCGGGGTTTACACCTTCAGCGTGATCCGTTTGCGCAAGCTAAACTGGTATCGGTTCTTCAGGGCAAAGTATTGGATGTTGTGGTTGATATCAGAAGGAAATCAGAAACCTTTGGAAAAGTATTTACCTGCCTATTGGATTCAGAAAAGCGTAACTTACTAATGGTACCCGCAGGATTCGCCCACGGCTTTGCCGCACTGGAGGATTCACTCTTTATGTACAAAACATCCAATGCGTATAACCGTGAATCGGAATGTGGCATTGTATGGAATGACCCCGAACTGAATATAGCATGGCCATTTGCTGAACCTCTACTTTCGGACAAGGACAGGAATCTGCCCACACTCAGTGAGTTGTTGGAAAAATCATTAATTTCACGGGATTAAATTCCTAACGACTTGAAGCAATTTCTTTTATCTGGCAGCCAGCTACTACTGGCCATTTTTTTGATCAGCTCCTGTGCCTCGTACAAGCAGAACATCATGTTTAAAGTTGGCGAAGACACCGTACTGCAACAAAAAGTAGAGGAAGCCGAAAAAAATTATAGCATTCAACGAAATGATCTTCTAAAGCTTAAGGTTTATACGAGTAAAGGTGAGCTGATTATTGACCCTGATCTTAAGCTGTTGAAAGAAATTCCGGCACAGACGGGTAATTTAAGACCGGATCCGGATTACCTGGTAGATACTAATGGTGTGGCTAAATTTCCAATGGTGGGTGAACTCAAGGTAGAAGGACTAACTATCCGTCAGGCAGAAGCCATTCTGCAGAAGGAGTTTTCACAATATTATGCCGACCCTTTTGTGATATTAACCTATACCAACAAGCGTGTCATTGTGTTGGGTGATCCCGGGGGGCTGGTTATACCTCTAATTAATGAAAATGTTAGTTTAGTTGAGATCCTGGCGGCCGCCAAGGGATTAAGTAATAATTCCAAAGCACATAACATCCGTGTATTACGTGGTGATCAGATTTTTGTAGCCGATCTAAGCACGATTGAAGGCTACCTAAGCAACAATATGATTATGCAACCTGGTGATATCGTTTATGTTGAACCTATACGCAGGCCTGCCAGCGAAGCTTTACGCGACTATGCTGGAATAGCAAGTATACTTACCAGTTTAACTACGCTTATCATTGTTATTATTAGCTTATAACACTCATTCTATTGAAAGACCTGAATCAAATACCATCCTTTCAAAACTCTACTGAGGGTATTGATTTCAATAAGCTCCGCATTATACTCCGCCAATATTGGTTTTGGATCGTGCTTATCTTTATGGCAACCAACCTTGCTGCGTATTTGGTTATTCGCTATACTAAGGATCTTTATCAATCGGAGTCGGAAATTAAATTAGACGTAAAACAGGATGCCTCCGAATTGGGCTTTAGTGAATTTCTTCCGGATAGACAGAAAGTCAATATGATCTCAGGTGAAATCGAGACCATACAATCCAAACTATTTTTGAGCCAGGTTATCGACTCACTAAACCTGCACGTAAGTTACTTCAGCATTGGCCAGTTTTTAAATACGGAATTATATACCTCCTCTCCTTTTATAGTTGAGTACTCCATTCAACAGGCCTCCTACTATAACACTCCCATAGCTATAGAGCCGTTGGCTAA
>CAZQXC010000080.1:0-11349 GCA_964597075.1 uncultured Roseivirgaceae bacterium
TTTTAACCTCGGAGAAACTTTCTCTGGCGTATATTAAAAAGAAAGCGCAGGGAATTGATAAGGTGAAAAACTCCGCCCTTACCGAAAGCTTAAGGTTGTGGCTATTGATTATCTCCCAGCGCATTCCGGTAAAGTATAAGGCGCCAAAAGTAATGGTGGAAAACACGCCTCCTTCAATGCCCTTGGCTACGCTTGTTGAAGAATGGTCGATTGTCCGTAGTGATCTCAAGCAGTTTCTGGAAAACATGGAAGATAAACATGTTCGTAAGGTGATTTACAAGCATCCCATAGCGGGCCGGTTGGATGTGCGGCAAACTATGATTTTTTTTCGTGAGCACATTGCTCATCATATGCCCCAGATTAAACGTCAGCTCTAACAGACTGGCATATTGCGTTGGTATAATTCAAAACTGTTATGTTGAATTACTTTTCTATCTTTTCGCATTCTGAGTATATGTTTCAAGTGCTAAGTAAAATGTCTTTAAAGAGCATCGTTTTATTTATCACACCACAGAGCCGCAACGTGTTCGCGATTTCTTTGCGCCTTAGCGCCTCTGCGGTTAGGACATCTACCGGATACTTGTCATTCGCATTAACCATTTCCTGATTATGAAAAAGTATTTTGCACTTGTATTACTTCTTATTGCCAGCTCAACGTTTGCCCAGACGCTTTTACCACCTAATGAATTTTTAGGGTATGAACTTGGCGAGCGCTTCACACGTCATCACCGTGTGGTGGAATATTTTCAACATGTAGCCAGCACTGTCCCAACCATTGAATTGTATAAGTATGGGGAAACCTATGAATACCGCCCGTTGGTGTATGCCGTTATTGCATCGCCTGAAAATTTTGCACGCTTAGATCAAATCCGGTTGGATAACTTAAGGCGCACCGGATTAGCCGAAGGCACACCTTCCACCAAAGTAGCTATTGTATGGTTGAGCTATAATGTTCATGGTAATGAAGCAAGCTCGTTAGAGGCGTGTATGCAAACCCTGTATGAGTTGGCCGATCCGAACAATGCAAAGTCAAAAGAGTGGTTAAAAAATACGGTTGTGATTATTGATCCTTGCATCAATCCGGATGGACGCGATCGCTATGCAAATTTTTATAACCAATACGGTAATCGTCCGCCTAATTCCAGCGGTGATGCAAAGGAACACCGCGAGCCCTGGCCGGGTGGAAGAAGCAATCATTACTGGTTCGACTTAAACCGTGACTGGGCGTGGCTTACGCAGATTGAATCGCAGCAGCGCATAAAAATCTATAACCAGTGGATGCCGCATGTTCATGTAGATTTTCATGAGCAAGGGTATAACAACCCGTATTATTTTGCCCCGGCAGCCGAGCCCTTACACGAAGTAATCACACCTTGGCAGCGCGAATTCCAGGTTACCATTGGAAAAAACCATGCTAAATATTTCGATCAACAGGGTTGGCTATACTTTACCAAAGAAGTTTTCGATTTGTATTACCCCAGCTATGGCGATACCTATCCTACATACAATGGGGCCATTGGCATGACCTACGAGCAGGCGGGTGGCGGTTTTGCTGGATTATCAATAACCACCCGCGAAGGGGATCCGCTTACATTAAAGGACAGACTTGCCCACCACCATACTACCGGAATCTCCACCGTGGAAGTGACTTCTGTTAACGCTACCCGCGTGGTCGATGAGTTTGAAAAATATTTCAGGGACAATAATTCAAATCCGGGTTCGCCATACAAAACCTTTGTGATTAAAGGGGATAACAATCCCGACAAACTTCAACGTCTTACCTCCTGGATGGATGCACATTCAATAAAGTATGGTCATCCTTCTGCCGGAAAGGCAACCCGAGGGTTTGATTATACTTCACAGAACACACAAAGCTTTACGGTAAGTACAGAGGATATTGTAATCAATATCTATCAACCGAAGTCACGGTTTGTTACTACGTTATTTGAACCACAATCCAAACTTCCTGATTCGGTAACGTATGATATTACTGCGTGGAATTTAATGTATGCTTACGGACTGAAGGGGTATGCACTAAATGAGCGCATCAATCCAGGAAAAAATTATCAGGCAAAGGAGGTAGTCAATACACCGGTCAACCAAAAACCCTATGCGTATATCTTCCGCTACCAAAGTCTGGCCGATGTAGAATTTCTGTGTGCCCTGATGAATAATGACATTAAGGTACGCACATCGGTAAAGCCTTTTAAAGTGAACGGTGAGAGTTTTGATGCGGGCTCGCTGGTGGTTACCCAGCGCAACAATGAAGGGGTTACAAATTTTGATCAGCTCGTGCAGTCGCTGGCGCGTGAGAAAGGCAGAAAATGGTTTGCAGCAACTACCGGTTTTGTTGACGCTGGAAAAGATTTTGGATCAGGGCATGTAAACTACCTCAAAGCTCCACACGTTGCCGCGCTGGTAGGCGATCAAACCTCTTCGCTTTCGGCCGGAGCAACCTGGCATTTTTTTGAACAGGAGTTGAAGTATCCCATCACACAAATAGGTACCGATTATTTCAGTTCAATCGAACTTAGAAACTATGATGTGTTGTTGGTGCCTGAGGGCCGTTACCGGATGTTTAATGAAGAAACATTGAAGTCGGTACAGGAATGGGTTTCCAATGGCGGACGATTGATTCTTATTTCGGGCGCACTGAATGCGTTTGCCGATAAAAATGGTTTCGCCTTAAAGAAATACGCAACCGAAGAAGCTAAAAATGAAGCTGAGAAGAAGGATATAGAAGAACAAGCAAAAGATGTATTAATGCCATACGATGCAGCCGAGCGGAAGGGGATATCCCAATCTATTTCAGGTGCCATTTATAAAATCACACTGGACAAAACCCATCCGTTAGCCTTTGGGTTGGGTGATACATACTATACACTCAAGACCAATGAACTATACTTTGATTATTTGCAAGGAGGATGGAGTGTTGGTGTGATTAAAGGCAAGGCAAAACCAGTACAGGGATTTGCCGGATATAAAATCAACAAGAAGATGGACAACAGCTTTGTGTTTGGTGTGGAGGATAAAGGCCGCGGCCATATTGTGTACTTTGTGGATGATCCGTTGTTTAGAAATTTCTGGGAGAGTGGTAAAATGCTGTTTGCGAATGCGGTGTTTATGGTAGGGCAATAACACCCCCCCTTTGTCCCCCCTTAGCAGGGGGGAATTAAGGGTTGAGGGTTACAACGCAGCCAATGCTGCATCATAATTTGGTTCTTGGCCAATTTGCGGAACCATTTCTGTGTATTTTACTTTTCCTGTACTGTCAATAACAACTACTGCACGGGCACACAATCCGGCAAAACCCCCATCCGTTAATTCTACACCATAATTCGTGGAAAAGCCGCGATTACGAAAGTCGGTTGCGGTTAATACGTTGTTGATGCCCTCTGCAGCACAAAATCGTTTCATAGCAAAGGGTAAATCTTTGGAAACGCAAAGCACCGATGTGTTTGTAAGACTTGCTGCACGCTTGTTGAATTCACGTACCGATGCTGAACATACACCCGTATCAACGCTGGGGAAAATATTCAGCACCAGGTTTTTTCCAGAAAATTGACTCATCGTCACTTCTTTCATATCGCTACTGGTCAGTACAAAATCCGGAGCGTTAGATCCTACGAAAGGTAAATCACCAATGGTATTTACCACGTTCTCGCCAAGTTTGGTTTGTGCCATAACATAGGGTTTAAAAATTCAACATTTAAAATTCGGTAATCGACATTCATTAATTAAGGAAGTTCTTTCTTAAACAATGTCCTCTTCGTTTGGTTTACTTGATTCCTTGATTAATTCCTTTTTCAATAGCCGGAACACCTTTCTTCATCCAGTCGGGCATAGGCGCATCTTTCAGGTAGTGATCAAAATATTGCATCATGCGTTTGGCAAAATCGGCCCGATGCTCACGCTGTGTTAATCCATGTCCTTGTCCATTATAATTCAACATCCACACAGGCTTACTAAGTCTGCGTAAGGCCATATAGAATTCAATGCCCTGGTACCACGGCACGGCACCATCGGCATCGTTGTGCATCATCAATACAGGAGTTTGTACTTTATCGGCAAAAAAGATGGGCGAGTTTTCAATATAGAGCAAGGGTTTTTCCCACAGCGAACCACCTAATCGGGTTTGCGACTGTTCATACTGGAACATCCGGCTCAGTCCGCTTTCCCAACGTATTCCGCCATATGCGCTGATCATGTTTACCACGGGTGCCCCAGCCTCCGCGGCCGCAAATAAATTTGTGCGGGTTACCATGTAGGCAATCTGGTAGCCACCCCAGCTATGTCCTTGTATGCCGATCCGCTTTTCATCCACAAAACCTTTGGCAACAAGGGAAGTAACGCCCGGCATAATACAGTTCATGGCACTTTCACCCGGGTAGCCAATTTTGTAAACAACGTCAGGTACAAATACAACATACCCGTTGCTGGTATAAACTGAATAATTAATAGACGAACGAATAGGTGCCGGAGCGATATGTTGATGTTGGTTGTCTGAATTTTTCTCATAGAAATAAACCATCATCGGGTATTTCCTTTTCGGATCGAAGCCCTCGGGCTTGTAGAGTAATCCTTCTAATGGAATATTATCCGCTGATGTCCATTTAACCCGCTCAACAGTTCCCCAGAAATATTTACTCATTTGCGGATTGGCGGTAGAAAGTTTTTTCGGATTGCTGAAGTTGAAGTCGCTTGTCCAAGCATCTGGAAACTCAGTGAAGCTTTGTCGGGTAAACAGCATCGAATTAGCCTGAAGCGCCTTCATGGCATTACCATATCGGTAGTCTCCCATGATGAGTTTGGTCAGCTTTCCATCTTTCAGCGACAACTTGTAAAAACCTGATTGTTTCGTGGTTTCATTAAAGGCACTGAGCAACATTTCCTTTTCAGGATCAATGAAGCGTTCTTCCGGATCAAGGCGAATGTAACGGAAGGTTGTTTTTTGATCTCTTCCAATTTTGGTGAGGTTAACGGGTGCTTTTTTATTTTCCGGGTCAAATGCCCAGATGTCGTAGCGATCATAAGCAAGAAGCTGAGCATCGTTAGCGGTAAAACCGGCTATTCCGTACGGGGATGGATAGTACGGATGATCATCCTCTTCATCAGCAAATTTTACTTTTAGTCCGTCATTCAGCCTCACAATCTTTTTCGTGTTAATGGAGTAACTGAAATAGGAAGTATCCGGATTGCTGAACCACACTACATAATTGGTTTTCGGGGAAAGTCGTGCGTTGCCCTTTACTTTTTCTTTAATGATGTGTGATGAACCATCCTGAAGGTTAACAAGGGTTAAATCTTTATACACATCCGTATCCCAGGTACGCATTATTAAATAGGGTGTTTCATTTTCGGCCAATGCGTAGGAGGCATTGCCTTCATCACCCAACTCAAGCGAAGGCAGGTTTTGGTTTGCCAGTGGTGTTATTTTGCCCGGATTGTTCAGGTGGATCACAGAAATGTACGAGCGTTTTTTATCTGCATCCAGTCTTCGGTTTTGTTGCGGATAGATATAGTCGTCTTTCCAGGTCCAGACTTCAACGTTCACAATTTCTTCTGTAAGTAAAAGAGTATCCCGTACTACTGGTTTCGGAGATGTCCCTACAAAGAGCTTAGCGCCATCTTTTGAAAACAGGGGCGTGTAGTTTTCATTCACAATCCAGTCTGTTGGAATACCCGAACTTCGTTCGTCTGCCAGTAATGTTGCTAAGGCACTCCCTTTTTTCCAGTGGTACAATTTAGGGTAACGGATTAAGGCTTTAGTGGTGTCAGTATCCACCAAAAATGCTGTTTGTGTCCCGTCTTCACTGATGGATAGGCCTTTTACTTTGTATTTATTCTTGCCCTCAAACAGGGTGTTGAGTTGGTTCGATTGCAAATCATACCAGTATACACCTGGTTTCAAGGTGCTGTCGTTACCAGTGGTATGAAACAGTAATCCCTGCCCGAATTTTGCAAAGGTATAGTCTTTCACATAACCGAACTGCGATTTCTGGTTGTTACCCAGGTTGCGGAGCACAAGTGTGTAGCCATTGTCGTCCGTATTCTTTTTAACCTTTTTTGGTTTAGCTGCTTTGTTTGATGTATCCGGCTTTGGTGGTTTGGGTGCCTCCAATTGATATGCGAGCCAGCCTCCATCTTTCTCCGGAGTTTTGTAAGATTTTACTTCCGGAATTTTTTCTGTTTTACGGTTAGCAAATGAATAGATGCCGAGTGAGTCGGTGGGCAACTCTTCTTTCTTCTTCTTTTGCCTGCGTAAATCTTTTACCAGTTCTTTTTGTGGCGTGATTTTGAAGATCGCGTGATGGCTATCCCATGTGAGTGAAATGTTGGAGGCCCGTTTCACAGAATCTTGTGCCAGTGTTTTTAAATTATGGAATATTACTTTTCCATCACCATCCTGAGGGTTGATGGTATATGCCGCATATGCACCATCGTTGGTTAAGGCACGGTAGGAGATTTCTTTCCAGCCGTCATAGACATCGTGAGTTAATGGCTTTTTTTGAATGGGTGTCGATTGATTCCTCGGTTTTTGAGACCAGGCAAAAGTTGATATTCCAAGTATCACTGCAAGAACATATTTCATATTTTTTGAGTTATAATTTAGTCAGTGTAGTCGAAGTTTTTTTAGATAATAAGTATTCTGTTTTCTGAAGTTAATTAGTGATAATTGCAAAACTCTTCGGTTGTCCCAATCGGTTGTCCTGGTGGCGGAGTAAGCAGGATTTCGGCTTCATACTTCTCCGGATTTTCACGGAACGCCTGAATCAAATTCAGCGCATAGGCATAATGTGCTTTCCAACTTTCATTGGTTGTTGATTTTGCTTTTTCAATCAACCATGCTTTTAGCTGATCAATTTTCAAGGAAGCAATAGCACGTGCTTGTGCGGAGGCGTTTTGATTGCGATTTAACTTGATTAGATTGTTAAGCAAACTGTGATTAACCATCATTTGCAACAATCCTTCATAACCGGATTTATTGGCGCTCTTAAATGTGGTGTTGATGATTTTGTCTATGACACTCTCCAGTGAAGGTTGCTGGTTGTTAAGCGCATTGTGCTGTACCAGGCGCGTGGCACGAGCCGGATGAAAGATTAGCCCAAAGACCATATCCGAAGCGCTTTCTGCGTAAGCAAGCGGATCAAACGTTAGATCAGTGCGCGTACGCATCACTTCGCGTGTGCGCTGATACCCGATGGGATGAGGGGGAATGTTTTTTATCAGATCAGCTGGTAGTGAAAGTGCTTGCGGTGAAATGGTGTTGAGTAACGCATCCAATGCTTTTTGTTGTTGAGCAGGAGAAACCATTTCCGTTACCGGCTGACCATCTCCTCGTAACGCGTAGCGATAGTTTAGCCCTCCGATAATTTTTGAAGTGGCTTCAGTTTGATAACGATGGAAAAAATAAATCGGAACCAGCGCTTCTTCCAGTAGGGCCATGGGTGTTCCCTCACGAATGTTTTTCTCGCCAAAGTTCCTGAGTGCCAGTGCTCGCACATGCATCACGCGGTTTAACTCATCGGCTGCATCTTGTCCGTTATCCCATAAATGAGCAAATGGATGGGCGCTGCCTGCTGGTCGTGCATCCTGATCAGATAAAAAAGTAAGCCCCTGCTTCAGTCCATCGTGTAATATTTTATCGAGTTCAGCATCCTCATTAGTCCCTTCCGGAAAATGCGAATAGCCGTACATTACAGCTACTTTATCCCATGCTCCGATTTTATCATCATAGGATTTGCTCAAATCAATCTTGCCGTCTTTAATGGTGGCGATAGGATGTGGATAGTCCATTACGGAAGCCAGGTTTTCCGTGCTGGAAGCATAGCTGTGCGCCAACCCGATAGTGTGACCTATTTCATGAGCGGAAAGCTGACGCAAACGTGCCAAGGCCATTTCCAGCATGTGTGGAGGCACGGTTTTACCCTGCCCGTCCGACAGGCGGGCCTCTTCATAGGGAGCAAGTAATCCTTCCGCAATTAAAAAATCCTGACGCACACGCAGTGAACCCAAGGAAACTTGACCTTTAATGATTTCACCTGTGCGCGGGTCGCTTACCGAGGCGCCATACGACCACCCGCGGGTTGAGCGGTGCACCCACTGAATCAGGTTGTAGCGAACATCCATCGGGTCTGCATCTTCGGGGAGGATTTCCACTTGAAAAGCATTTATGAACCCAGCAGCTTCAAATGCCTGGTTCCACCAACGTGCACCATCCAGTAATGCTGAACGAATAGGTTCAGGCGTGCCCCGATCGAGGTAGTAAATAATAGGTTCAACGGCTTCACTCATGGCCGCATTCGGATCTTTCTTTTCTAACCGGTGGCGGTTAATGAATTTTTTTTCGATGGGTTCGTGAATAGGGGTCGCATAATCATAATACGACATACCAAAATATCCTGCGCGGGGATCAAACTTACGGGGTTTATAATTTCCATCCGGCAATTGAACAAAAGAATGGTGCTGCCGAACCGTAACCACATTGGGGGTTGGGGTTACACTTCGGATGTACGCTCCTGTAGCCTGCCCGGTGAAGGTGAGTGTTACCTCGACCTCGGTGTTTTGTGGGAAATTTTTGGTGCGGGGTAAATAAAAAGCACAACGGGATTTATCCAATGAATAGGTTCCTTGTTGCTGACTTCGTAATACACCAATTACATCGCGCGCATCCTGCATATAAAAGTCAGTAGCATCTACCAGTACTTTGCCCGGCTCTTCGGCCGTAATCGTAAATCCCCAAAGTACAGATTGCGCAAAAGCTTGCTCTACCGCATTACGTTCATCCACATTACTGGTAATCGCGCGGAAGCGATAGTTAGGTTGGGTCATTAAAATTTTTGGTCCCCTCCGCTCAAACTTTACGATGCGGTCATCACCCAGTTGGCCACGGTCAAGGCCGATGTCGTTGGAGCCAATGCCAGCGGGTAATGAATTCACGTATAGGAATTCGGTTTCAAGCTTATCAATGACCAAAAAGATCTTATCCTGTTTTTCATCATAATAAAAATCGAAGTAGCCGGGGTGGTGTTTCATACCCGATATTTTGGCTGCAATTCCGGTAGCTTGGGGTGCGGGTGTTGGTCGTGATTCGGTTTTCTTTTTCTGGGCGAAGGTTACACAGAGAACAAGTACCAAAGGGAGAGGAAGTAATTTTTTCATGATCAGGTTTTAAGATTGAGAAAACTACTAAGAATTACAGGCACGCCAAAACCATTGTTACAGGAGCGGGAGTAAAGGTTTTTTTATACCTTGGTGTATATGTTTGGATTCTTTAAATCATCGGGTAGCAAGGTAAACGTAATTGACAAGGTGTGGATGACCAGTGCCGCCCGGTTGCAGGCATGTCGGGCCATGCATGGGGCCAATCCGCAATGCCTTTTTGTTGTGTGGTTTTCTGAAAGTGCGGCAACGTTAAAAAAAGCTATTCCGGAAGGTTCAGTTATGCTGGCAGAAGATGTTGACCTTCAAAAGATTCATGGCCGGATGGTGGTTTTTGCTGAGCACTATCCCCTTCAGAAAACCGAAGAAGAACTTTTCCTCAGGCTTACCCTGAAAGAAGTTCCTGTACTTTCGGCACTGGATGAACCCTTGTTTAAATTTTTTGGAGGAGAACGCCTTCAGGAACTGATGAAGCAATTTGGCATGGGAGAGGGTGAAATTCTGGGTCACTCCATGATAACTTCAGCGATTAAAAATGCGCAACGGAAATTAGCACAGCGCGTTATTTCAGAGCAAAAAACAAATACGCAAGAGAAGTGGTTTGAATTGAACTTTACTCCCTAAATCATTGTACTTTTAAGGTAAACTTTAATTCTATGATCAAAAAGGTTCTTCTCGCTATTGGTATACTTATCCTTATTGTAGCTGGTTACGGTGGCTATATGATGTTGACCACACGAAGCCACAGCCCTGCAGCGGTAGCCGAATTTAAAGACGGTGACTTTCTTATCCAGGTAAATTACTGTCAGCCTTATAAAAAAGGCAGATTGATTTTTGGAGCAGAAAAAGACGAAGCGTTAGTGCCTTATGGGAAAAAGTGGCGCACAGGCGCGAATGATGCTACGGAAATAAGCTTTACTCATGATGTGGTTATGGATGGTAGGGTGTTGAAGGCGGGCCGGTATTCGATTTATACTATTCCGGAATCAACAGCGTGGACAATAGTTTTTAATAGTAAGCTGGATTATTTTGGCCGGAGTTTTAATGATGTTTTTGATGAAACGTTGGATGTGCTCCGTACCACCGCATCGGTACGCAGCGATTTGCCTGAGATTGAACAGTTTACTATATCCCTTACACCAGCGGATAGCCTGATTAACATGCATTTCTATTGGGCGAATACACGGGCAACACTACCGATCCAAAGGGCCGAATAGGTCAGCGGCTTTCATAAGCTTCAAGGGCGTTTCGTTGTTCCTCGGGAATGGCAATTGTTTTCTCATGGGTGTAATCATAGCACACAAGTACAGCATTCCCCTGCGCAACCACCTCTTCCTTATTTTGTTTTTCACGAACAATAGCCCAATCGAGGGTAAGGCTTTTGTTGCCGATGCGAGAGCAGCGCGTATACACGGAAATAGAATCGTGCAGAAATACGGGCGCTTTGTAATCAATCTCAATACGCGCAAGAATAATTCCGACTTGTTGGCTCCACTTTTTATCAGTACCCACCACATCCTCAAAATATTTTACACGGGCAACTTCAATGTATGTCAGGTAATTGGCGTTGTTTACATGCCCCATCTTATCGATGTCTTTGAACCGGAGTTGTATGGGGAATTTGTGTTTGAAGTTTTGCATAATGTAAATATAGCTATCTACCATGTTTACCAATAGGGCGATGGTCAAGGCTCAATTCAACGACCTATGCGGGACATCACTTTCAGGTTTTAATTTTGGGGATTTGGTTGACCTGGCCAAGGTATAGGTAAGTGAAAATGTATAAGCATTATTTCGCCACCTTGAATACTCAGATTCGTATATAGACGTCAAGCCATTAATAAAGCTTAATCGTGCACCTATTGTTTGACTCTGAAAAGCAAGACCATAACGTAATTCGATACTTCCAGTATTAAAAGCGTCTTTGATATCCTGGTCTTCTGATTTGGCAGCCAACAATATGGAATATTGCGGCCCTCCAAAAACTTTAATGCTACTGGACCCAACCATGAACAGAACGGGTAATTCAAAATAGTTCAATTTGAGTTCACTCAGGGTAATACCAAAACCGAAAAAGCTATTGTTCTCCACCGTTGTTCCACGGGATGAATAGTATAATCCGGTTTCAATAGAAGAGAATTCCGAAACGGGAAACCCCGCAATGGCGCCAAGGTGATAACTGTACCT
>CAZQXC010000081.1:0-11200 GCA_964597075.1 uncultured Roseivirgaceae bacterium
ATTTAAGTAGCATATTATTTTTTAGTATAGCCCTTGTCGCGAGTGCCCAAAAAGCAGATACCGTGAAGAAGAGTTATCGGCCAACCGGGGTGCGCGCGGGTATTGATTTGGTAAGCCTTGTTCTATCACCCGTCAGTGACGAATTTCAAGGCTGGGAGGGAAGTGTTGATATTGATTTTTACCGGTACTTTCTGGTACTGGAAGCCGGTAGCTGGTCGAGGGATATTCTAACAGAAACAGATATTTATGGTAATCAAGGTAGTTATTGGCGTGCAGGAGTTGATGTTAATTTTTTAAAGAATGACTCTGAAAATAATATGTTTTTTCTTGGATTCAGGTATGCTAACAGCACGTTTGATGAGCAGCTGACCAGTACACAGGATGATCCGGCTTTTGGTGTGGGTACGAACAGCTTTGCCAATACTGATGTGCGCGCTTCCTGGGGTGAATTAACCACAGGTTTGCGTGTTAAGATGTGGAAGTTTTTTTGGATGGGCTACACCATTCGGTTTAAATTTGCACTTAATACCAATGAAACTGGGGGACTAACGCCCTATGATGTGCCGGGCTACGGTAAAACGAATAAGAATACCACCTGGGGCTTTTCGTATTACGTGATGTTTAGGCTGCCCTTAAAAAAGGAGTATTAGAATCTTATTTTTTCAGGGCTCAGTTTTTTTGAAAAGTGAATCAACGAACTCAGTCTTGTTAAAGACCTGCAGATCACCGATTTTTTCTCCAACACCTATATACTTTACTGGTATTTTAAACTCATCCGAGATTCCAATGACAACACCGCCCTTGGCTGTGCCATCTAACTTGGTGATGGCTAATGCCGTTACTTCTGTTGCTTTGGTAAATTCTCTCGCCTGAATCACCGCATTTTGTCCGGTGCTGCCATCCAGCACCAATAATACCTCATGTGGTGCATCGGGAATTACTTTTTGTACCACACGTTTAATTTTCGAGAGCTCGTTCATCAGGTTTACTTTGGTGTGCAGCCTGCCTGCAGTATCAATAATGATAACATCAACACCCTGGGTTACGCCCCCCTGAACGGCATCAAATGCCACAGCAGACGGATCCGTATTCATACCTTTACTGATCACCGGAACACCAACGCGTTCCCCCCATAATTTTAACTGATCAACCGCAGCTGCACGAAAGGTATCGGCAGCGCCTAATAAAACTGATTTACCCCGTTCTTTAAACTGAGCTGATAATTTTCCAATGGTTGTGGTTTTACCAACACCGTTTACGCCCACGACCATGATAACATAGGGTTTCTTGTCTTTCGGGATGTCAAAGTCCTGCACGTCATCCGACTGGTTTTCGGCAAGCAAACCGGCAATCTCTTCTTTAAGTATTCGATCCAGCTCAGAGGTACCCAGATATTTATCGCGGGCAACGCGCGCCTGAATGCGCTCAATAATTTTCAGGGTGGTGCCAATGCCAACATCAGATGAAACCAGAATTTCTTCCAGGTTGTCGAGCACATCATCATCAACGGTAGCCTTACCCACCAACGCTTTGCCCAACCTGCTGAAAATATTTTCAGAGGTCTTTTCTAGCCCTTTGTTCAGTGATTCTTTCTTTTCTTTTGAGAATAGTCCTCCTAAAAATGCCATATAGAGACAACTTAGATAAATAAACCTCCCGCTGCAAGGTGTGGGGTAGAGAATGGTTATAAAAAAAGTCCCGAAAGGGACTTTGTGTTTTTCAGTTAGTGTTAGATTTATTTCTTAGCCAGAACTTCTTTCACCAACTCAGCAGGCACAATCTCTTCTTTGAATGTGTAAGCGCCTGTTTTCTCAGACTTAACGGCACGGATAACTTTTGCAAAGTTCTTTCCGTCAGTTTTTTTCAGTGTAGCAACAACCTTCTTTGCCATGATTACTTAATTTCTTTGTGTACAGTTACTTTTTTGAGCACGGGGTTGTATTTCTTAAACTCCAGTCGCTCGGTAGTGTTTTTGCGATTCTTCGTGGTGATGTAGCGGCTCATGCCAGGCATGCCTGTTGCCCTGTGCTCTGTGCACTCTAAAATCACCTGAACCCTGTTGCCTTTCTTTGCCATGATTCCTTAATGTTTATTACGCCAGGTATCCTTTTTCTTTTGCTTCTTTCAAAACAGCGGAAATACCCAACTTATTGATCGTTTTAATAGCCTTAGTAGATACTTTCAAGGTAATCCACTTTCCGTCCTCCGGAACAAAGAAACGCTTCTTCTGGAGGTTCGGATAGAACCTACGCTTGGTTTTATTATTCGCGTGGGAAACGTTGTTTCCAACCTGAGGCCGTTTTCCGGTAATTTCACAAACTCGCGCCATGCTTATTTTCGTTTACCCCTCAAAAAGGGACTGCAAATATCGGGAAAACACCCCCAATTATCCAAACTTGAGTTGAAATTCCCCTGATCCGGCCCAGAACCTTAAAAAGGGCCTTTTTATTGACTATTGAACAATAAATCTGCGGGCATATGATTTTCCATTTATAAACAATCGCATGATGTACATTCCGGGCGTCAATCCATCGACCCGAAATTGATAAAGCTGCTGACCCTGGAGCAAAAGGGGTTGGCCGACTTCCTGGCCTGTAATGGAAAGTACATACGCAATGGCTGGCCTGTCTACACTTATATTTATCGTTGGTGATTCATCTTTGAAGACCGGGTTGGGGTAAATGCTGATCTGAGGTGACTCAGGCAAGGCAACACTTTCATCGTGTTGTAGGATATGCAAACCACCCAGAATATTGCCCACTACAATAGCAGGTTTTGTAGAATTGAACAGGTTGGCGATAGCAGGCCAGACCCGGCCGCCCAGGTTCTGGTTTCCATAGGTCTGATTTAGCGGATTGTAAATAATAGTGTTGATGGCATTACCAGCATCGGCTGCATTTTTGAAATTACTAATTATTGTGAGCCTTCCATTTTGATCTCCTAATACCAACTCAGGCATTCCATCAGCATTCAAGTCGCCAACAGCCATGGATAGGTTTTGGCGTAGTATGCTGGCTCCCAATCCCAGGTAAGCATTAGTGGAAAGCGTAAATGAGGGAACAGTGGCTGTACCAATATTTTGCCAGTACTGCAGCGAACCATCGCGTTTGCCCACCAACAGATCAGGAAGTAGATCGTTGTTAATGTAGGTCATCAGAATATTTTCAGATGAAAAAATGGGAAAATTTAAAGACTGCACCTGCTGGTCGGTAAAGTTCAAGCCCACGCTGCTGGTATTGAGTACATAAAACAAATTGGTGCCTACGCCAAATGAATTAGAAGCCGTAAAAACCAAGTCCATTTTGGCATCTCCGTTTACATCGGCAAACTGGGGTTTGATGTTCGTAAAATTATTAAACGAAAGGCCCAGTACATCATCGGTGATGAGCTTGTAAACGGGCTCGCTTCGACTGCCTATGTTTTCATAATAATGAATGGAGCCTCGGGTTCCGTTTACAAAGGTTCCAATAAACATGTCTAAATCACCATCCCCATCGGCATCATAAAAGACTGGCACCGAATTATCACCAACATCAATCATATTGTTTTGCAGGAAATTTCTATGTTGAAACGTGAAAACAGGAAGCTGTTGTGTGCCGGTATTTTTATAGAACCAGGTTGAGCGCTGTAAATCTGTTTGTAAAAATTCCCGCGCAAAAATACTGGGTGAAGCAATCAGGTCCTTTCGTCCGTCAAAGTCTACATCCTCATAATAAACAGAAGGAAACTGAAGAATATTTATAGGTGTGTCTGATGGAAAATTAATGGCAGATTTAACTAAGGGTGTTTCACTGGTGCCTGTATTCAGTAATTGAAATACCCTTGAACAATCTGATTCAGAAAACAATATATCGATAGCATTGTCATTATCCAGGTCGATGGCCAAAAGACTTTTTCCGCCAGCATGCTGGGTACGCCCCCCCGTATTGCAAGGTTCACCAAACGTAAATACTCCACAATCGCATTCTTCTACATCACCCCATGTTTGGGTAATGCGCTCAAAGTCCAATGAATCGCAGGTTCCGTAGCGTTCCATGCTAAAGTTTTTATGGAACTCTATGGTGTTTGAGCCTACAAACTTTACGTTTAAAATATCAAGGTCACCATCGCCATCAATATCGATCATGGCCGGTAAATCATCGGCCTGAAGCTGAAGATTAATTTTGGTTGAGAATCCCTTGGTTAACAATACCGGACTTTTTGCTCCGGGAAAACCGGTATAAAAGAAAACCTGTTCCCACGAAAGTGGTTCACCGGCTTTTGTGGTATTCTTAAAAACCTTGATACCCTGAACATCTTTCGTAAACAAATCCTTTCTTCCATCGCAGTTGAAGTCACGCAGCATCATAAACCCGGATGTTTCTTCCGGAAAAAAGATTTCATATTCGGGAGCGTATTCCCAGGTATTGTCAACATTAAGAAAGGTGATAATCCGGTTGGCCATGCGATCAAATAGGGCAAGGTCATCTTTACCATCACCATTCAGATCGATGGTATTGAATTGAGCTGTGTTTAACCCTCCGGCCCATGGCATTTGCAAGGTATCCTGATCAATAATAACCGGTATCTGTTGATTGAAGGTATAGGTGAACTGGGCCCATGCAAATTGAGAGATTAAGAGAAAAACCGGAATCAGGCGCATGAAACTTTTTTATAGAGATTTAACGCTGGCGTTTATCCTACTGTTATCTTGGTGGGTAAGATAATCATGGACATCCAGAATTTATATCAAAACTACCTGGAGAGCCATAAAGTTTCTACCGATACGCGGCAGATAACACCTGGCTCCATATTTTTTGCCTTAAAAGGAGAAAAATTCAATGCCAATGCGTTTGCTGAAGAAGCGTTGATTAAAGGGGCCAGTTATGTGGTAATTGATGAGCCTCAATTTGCGAAAGATGACCGTTACATCGTGGTAAGGGATGTATTGAGTTCTTTGCAACAATTGTCGAAGTATCATCGCGATCAGCTCAACATTCCGGTTATCGGGCTCACTGGATCAAACGGAAAAACTACGTCCAAAGAGTTGTTACATACCGTACTGGCTAAAAAGTTCAAAACCTTCGCCACAAAAGGAAACCTGAATAATCATATCGGAGTGCCGTTATCCATTCTCTCCATTGACAATACAATTGAAATCGCGGTGATTGAAATGGGGGCCAATCATGTTGGGGAAATTACTGCACTGTGTAACATCGCTAACCCAACGCATGGATTTATCACCAATATCGGTAAAGCTCATATCGGTACGTTTGGCGGATTTGATAACATCATCCGGGGAAAATCTGAATTGTACATGCACCTGATCAATCATGAGGGTACGGTGTTTATCAATTCGCAAAATCCGATATTGTTCAATATGGCCAAACGCTTTAAAAATCCAACACTCTATCCCGCCAAGGACGATTACTTTCATTGTGAGCTGATTGGAGCTGATCCGTACGTGAAAATCAGAACAGAAGATGGGAAAGAAACTGAAACCAAACTGATTGGCGCTTACAATTTTGAAAACATTGCAACCGCATTATGCATTGGAAAATTTTTTGATGTTGATGCGGCATTGGCGTTACAAGCCATTGCTGATTACGAACCCGCCAACATGCGTTCGCAAGTGGTGAAAAAAGGAACCAACACGATTATTCTGGATGCCTACAACGCCAACCCGAGTTCCATGGAAGCAGCCATCAGAAATCTGGCAGACATGAAAGCTGATCGTAAAGTATTGATATTAGGTGATATGTTTGAATTGGAAGAGGAAGCAGAAACAGAACACAGAAATCTGGGTCAGCTCATTCGCGATTTAGGTTTTACTGAAGTGTATCTTTGTGGTTTGTTAATGCGTTTCGCGGTGAAGGAGTTTCCGCGAGCGAAGCATTTTTATAAGAAAGAAGAACTTGAAGCATTCTTAAAGCAAAATCCAGTATGCGATGCCACCATTTTGGTGAAGGCTTCGCGTGGCATTGGATTAGAATCAATAGCGGAATATTTATAATAACGTTAGTATGCAGCTCGATTTAATTCTCAAATTCCTTAGAGACATTTCCCGTAATAACAATCGCGAGTGGTTTGAAAAACATAAACCACGCTACCTTCAGGTAAAGGGACACTTTGAAGATTTTCTTGAAACCCTGCATAAGGAGTTGATAAAATTTGATGATAGCCTGGCGGGGCTGAATCCACGCAAGCAAGGTTTCCGGATTTATCGCGATGTGCGCTTTAGCAAGGACAAACGGCCTTATAAGGTCAACATGGGTGCTGGCTTTTCTCCCCGTGGTAAAATGGAGCAGGAGCCTGGGTATTACATCCATTTAGAGCCGGGGAATAGTTTTGTTGCCGGAGGATTATACATGCCCGATCCGACTAACCTGGCAAAAATCAGACAGGAAGTTGATTACAATGCGGAGGGTCTTCTTAAAATTCTGAGCGACAAAAAATTCAAAAAGTATTTTGATGGATTGGATGAATTCGATCGGGTAAAGACAGCGCCAAAAGGCTACCCGAAGGATCATCCTCATATTACTTTACTGAAGAACAAAAGCTTTATTGTGTCTCGTTACTTCAGCGATAAAGATGTAAAAGATAAGAAGTTTGTAAAGCAATTGGCGGAAACCTGCAAAGCCATTAAACCATTAAATGATTTTTTGAAAGAGGCCATACAATGACATGTTTACAGATTGTCATTTTCCCAATCGAATTCTTCGGTGGATAATTCAATGTCTTTTTTCTTCTTCTTTTTAAAAATGTCTTTCAATTCTTGCACTTCTTTTTTAAGATCAGATACGATTTTCATTTTTACTGCTTCGGTATCATATTGAACCCGGTAATCATCGGTAGTTCCCGTGATCTTTAAGTAAAGCTTGGCACGCCCCTCCATTTCTTCAATGGCTCTACCGGCTTCGTTAATGTCAATCTTTCGTTTATTGTTCAGGGGTGTTACAATCCGGTAGTCGATACGCTGATCGAATGTGTGCGTGCCACTAATTTGAAGTACGGTAACATTGCTCCGAACTTCCATTTGGGGAATATAAACCGTTTTATTTTCGATATGAATCTCATTTTTGAGATCAGCAAAACGCAAGGCGCTTAGGCCCTCATCATCCAGGTATTTGCTAAGATTCTTTAAAGGCTCAAAGTGATTGAGCTCACCATTTTTTATGTTAGCACTGATATCTGAAACTAAAGTTTCCTGAAATAATTTTAGATTTTGATTGAGCGTTAGCTCTAAGGTTACATCGGCAAAAGCCTTTCCCCTCAGGTTTTTATCCTGAATGAAGGTTTGTTGGAAGTTTTCAAACACGTAGAAAATACTGTCAACAGAAAGATCATCCAGCTTGAAGGTACTCGTTACATCAATGGCTTTGCGGTTGGTAGCATCCACAATTCCGTTGAGGGAAAGATTGCCCCCCATGGTTTTCACCTGAATGTTACGTGAAACGGCCACCTGATTTTTTACCAGAAGATCGCCTTGAAGCGAGCGCCCTGTAAACCGCTTATACTGCAGTTTATTTACATTGCAATTAAAATTGAGGTATATGTTCGGTGAAATCCGAAATTCATATTCTTCTGTTGCCCCGCCTTTGGTTTCCTTTCCAAACGCATAGGTAAATAGTTCGTCTACATTCAAAAAAGAAGATTTTAGATCGGCCTCTATGCCAACCGGCTGGTCATCAAAGAGCAGGAAGGTGATAATGTTCTTAAAAAAACCATTTAACCTTATTTCGCTGGTTCCCAGCTGAGCACTTACATTGCTTAAGGCCAGGTCGTTGTTGTTAAACTGGAATACTCCATTCAGGTTTTTTAAATTGATTTCATCTTTCCCGTACGTGAAATTCAGATCATGGGCCTCTACCGACCCACGGGTAGAAACCCTTTGCGCGGTAGCTTTGCTTTTTAGCCACGAAAGCCTTCCTTCAAAGGCAATATCCGTGGAAAGTATACCCGTTACCTGCTGCAAACTTTCCATGGGGTAGAAACTAGTCAATGCCTCAGCATCAACATCACCCTTAAAATCAAAGATTACATCGGAATCAATTAGATTTTGAATAACCAGGTTGGCTTGAAAGGGTTTTCCATTGAGCTTACCGGTTATGTTTTTCAACGATAATACGGCCTGTGAAGGATCTCGAAAGGAAGGTGTTGCAAACGAGCCCTCCATGCTGGCTTCTTCAATTTTTGATTTATACTGCGGGTGAAAAAAAGTGGCTTTACTAAAACCAAAACTGGCTGAAAAGGCCGGACTTTTCTTTTCTCTGATTTCACCCTGGAGGCTTGCGCGAAAATAAATGTCTCCGCGACTTTGATATTGACTGTACGTGCCGGCTGCGTTTTGGGGTAGCAGGGAAAGAAGGGTTTGTATGTCGGTGTTTTCTCCTTCCGTTACTATGTTTAGTATGTTCTGTTCTTTCCAGCTGTAACTTCCTTTTACGGTAAATAGTGATGTGCTTAGTTGAAGATTGGCTGACTGAATCTGAAGCGATTTTTCAATATCATCATAGGCCATGGAAGCGTTAATTTGAAAAGATTTTCCTTCAAGCAACGATAGTTTACCAACCTTAAGTTTTTCTGTATCCACATTACCTTTCGCAACAATGGTGTACAGGTTATTGGCTGATTGAATAGAGGCGTAAAGTTGCCCGCTTGTAAAAATGTATTCGTCAGTACGTTGCAGGTCTACATAACGAACGCGAGTGTTTTTCAGGTTTACATTTTTCAGTTCAAATCGTATGGGTCCGCCTCCGGATGATTCTTTGGTGATGGTGTAGTTGTTTTCACCTTTTGCGTCTACTTTCAGGTTGGTTTCACTGTCAACAATTTTCAATCCCTGTATGGTATATTGCCCACGGTATACTTCCATTGGGTTAAGGTGAAATGAAATTTGTTTTGCTGTAAGCAACGGATACTGGCCTGCATGACTGTCTTCTACATAGACATCATTAAATACAATAGAGATGTGCGGAAAGTGCTGAAACACCGATACATCAATTTTTCCGATTTTCACTGGAGTGCTCAGTTGTTCATTGGCTTTTAGAATAAACTGTTTGATGATTTGGTCTTTGAACAGAAAAGCCGAAACAGCCAGCGCGATAACGGCTGCCAGAATAACGAGAACTGCGTAAAAAAGAACTTTCCGGAATGTTTTCAAGTTGAAAAAATGTTTTTACAAAAGTAGTGTACAAAGTTCAAACCAAAGTGTGATAAGCTTTATTGTTTAGGGCGGGTTATTTATACGTTCCGGACAAACATTTAAAAATGTCCTATTAAACGTACTCGTATAAAATAGCCTATGAGGTTAATGTTTAACTTCCTATCATTACCCCCTGAATTTAGCCTATGCGCATCCTATTTTATTTAGTGATACTTCCCATCAGTAATATGCCAAGCTGGTTTTTGTACAGGATTTCTGATCTTATGTACGTTTTGATTTATCGTTTGGCCGGGTACCGCAAAAAGGTGGTTCGCGCCAATATTCAGAATTCATTTCCTGAGCTAACCCACACAGATCACCTTTCTATAGAGCGAACATTCTATGTTCATTTTTTTGATTTGATTGTGGAGTCTATTAAAGTATTTACCATATCAAAAGATGAGATTCAAAAACGTTTTTCTCATCGCAATCCTGAAATCTTTGATAAGTACATAAAGAACGGACAACATGTAGCCCTGGTTGGCGGGCACTATGGTAATTGGGAGTTGTTTGCCGTTTCTATTGGTTTGCATATCCCTCATCAGCCGGTTGCTTTATACGCCAAACTTTCTAACGCGTTCATGAACGACAGAATTCTGGCCAGTCGTTCACGGTATGGATTGTGGATGATGAACTATGGGCAGGTCAAACAAATTGTTCGGAAGGATACACAAGCACCTGTGGCGGTTATATTCGGCTCCGATCAAAGCCCCAAACTATCACAACAGCCGTATTGGATGGAATTTTTGAATCAGGAAACCGGAGTACAATTCGGTACTGAAAAATTCGCCCGCGACTTTAACACTCCGGTAATCTATGGAGTGATTCATCGACTGAAACGAGGCTACTATGAAACAGCGTATCGATTGGTTTGTGAAACACCAAACGAGTTGCCGCTGGGTAGCATTACGGAAATGCATACCAGGTTATTAGAATCTGATATCAAAACCAATCCGCCCTTTTGGTTATGGACGCATAGGCGTTGGAAGCGGAAGAAAAGTGAATTCAAAATGGGCTGAACCCATTGATCCTGATTTGGAAACCGGAAAAATGAATGGCTAAGTTTTTTTGTAATTACTATTGCCGGTTTGTAGATTTCAAATTCTCTGCTACTTTTGCAATCCCAAAACAAGGGAGCTTAGCTCAGCTGGTTCAGAGCATCTGCCTTACAAGCAGAGGGTCGGGGGTTCGAATCCCTCAGCTCCCACTACATAGCCTTCTTAAATTTTTAAGAAGGTTTCTTTTTTTAATGGATGCCAGCTTTTACAATTGTTCTCAGTATCAGCGGACAGCTACTATTCTGGTCATACTACAGAGCTTTTGGAGGAAAGACTAAGAAAGCGCAACTCCGATCATAAGGGTTTTACTGGTCCTTATTGTGATTGGAGTATCTTGTATATGGAAAAATATCTTGATTAGAAACTTGCCTATGCCAGAGAACGAGCGTTTAAATCGTGGAAAAGTCGAGTCCGAATTGAAAAATTAGTTGCTGGTTAAGAGCATCTCGGCCAACAGCTGGGAGGGTCGGGGGTTCCCTGCCTGCGTGACGCAGTCAGGCAGGGAATCCCTCAGCTCCCACACTAAAGCCATCTTTTAGGAGATGGCTTTCTTGCTTTATAGGGGGTTTCATTAGTCTAAGCCATTAAATTCCAGAGGTAGACCGCGAATCTGCAGATCATAATTCGGAACCGATATAGCTAGCTTCCGGTAACCCGAGAGTCTAAAGGTTGCACGTCAACTTTTTGGTATCTATCTTTTACTTTCTATGAAATCTTTTCTCAGGCGATTAGTCCTGTCAATAGGGCGGTTAACGCTATACCTGGAGCCTTACTTCAAGCGACTGGCAAGGTTTGTTCAGCCGGTTGATGACTTTGTGAAGGCGAATCCGCGCAGGTTTAAAGTGTTGAAGATTATTTTTTTTCTTATTGTCCCTGTTCACTTAATTCTACAAAATATTTTAATAACTGTTTGGCTGGAAACACCCTCCAATTTTGAACTTCGGAATATTCAAAATCA
>CAZQXC010000082.1:0-11110 GCA_964597075.1 uncultured Roseivirgaceae bacterium
GGATGGTGTGCTGGGTAATTATTTTGGTACATCTTTTAATGGTGACCAGACTAAAATTACTGCCCGGGAGGTTGATAAGCGAGCCCTCGAAAATCCTTTATTCCGGATCAGTGTAACTCAAAATACTGCGCCATCCGATACGATCGATTTAACAGTAGATTTTGAATATATTGAATTAACAGCATTCTCGTCACCGGTTACCTTCCATGTAGCCTTGATAGATAGCCTGGTAGGAAGCAATGTTAATGTGTTACGCAAATTATTATTGGGCAGTGAAGGGCTTACCGTAAATACAGCTTGGACTACCGGTACCGTGCAAAGTGTTCCTGTTAAATCCATTGTGGATGTACCTGTGGCAAATGGCAATAATTTATGGTTAGTGGCCTTTGTTCAGGATCGTACAACGAAACGTATTCACCAGTCGTATGTGGTGAGGTCGTTGCCTAAAACAACTTCTACTGTGGTAGGGTTGGGTGATGACCCGGTATTAGCTCAGATACGCGATATCATTGTGTTCCCTAACCCGGCTTCGAAGAACGTTAACTTCGCCCTGGAAAATGGATTTAACCAACTGGCAAAGGCTGAGGGATACACGTGGAGTATCGTTGATCAGCGTGGAATAATTGTTCAGAAGGGTGAACTTCAGGAAGACTTAACCTATCCGCAGCAGGTAGATATTGATAAGCTGGCCAATGGCATGTACATTATCATTTTTAATAAAGGAGCTCGAATGGTTACCCAGCGGAAGCTGGCGGTGATGAACAGTCATTAAGCTTAATTTAACTTTTTCAGCTCGTTTATGGTCTGCCGCAGCGCATCCGTAAATTTTTTAAGCGATTCAATGTTTTCAGATGATGGGTTTTCTTCCGTTTTAAACTCTTCTTCCAATATTACAGCAGTGTCTTTCAAGGTATGTATGCCCATGAGTGTTAGGGACGGCTTAATCTGATGAACAAGGCGGGAAGTTCTTAGCCAATCGGCTTGCTTAACGGAGTCTTCTAATTGATCAAGGGAATCAGGTATGGTTTGAATGAAAGTCTGAACCATTTCATGGATAAACTCCTCATTATCATTAGAGACCTTTTTCAAATAGCTTAAATCGTAAAGCGACTGCTCTTCATTTTCGGGAACAACAGAAATCTCCGATTCTTCATTAAGTTTGAGGTCTTCAAAGAGTTTATTGTATAAATCCTCGGGTGTAAAGGGCTTTGCCAGATAATGATTCATACCCGCTTCGCGGCAGCGGTCAATATCACTTTTCGTAGCATTTGCCGTTAAGGCTACTATAGGAACAGCATTCGTTGGTGGTGACATCATACGAATGGCTTTGGTTGCTTCATATCCATCCATTACCGGCATTTGAATGTCCATCAGCACAACATCATAAGGCTTGCTCTTGAGTTTTTCAATGGCCACAAGGCCATTCTCAGCAACATCGGTTTTACAATTCCAGCCGCGTAGTATACTCTGAGCATAAAGCCGGTTTATGTCATTGTCTTCTACCAAGAGAACATGAACCGGTTGCTGAGATGCAAGTTGCTTTTGATGATTTCGCTTTTGCTGGCCTTTAAGGCTCACACTTTTAGTATGAGAGGTGGCATAGGGTATGACGATAGAAAAAACAGAGCCCACGTATTCCTTACTCTTTACCGTAATTTTTCCGTGCTGTAATTCCACTAATTGCTTGGCTATGGTAAGACCAAGGCCTGTTCCACCGTAGCGCCTGGTTACGCTTTCATCAGCCTGGCTGAAGCTTTCAAAAATGGTGATAAGCTTTTCTTCCGGAATACCTACCCCGGTGTCCTTTACGGAAAGTTCGATCCAGCACTTTCCTTTTTGCTCCTTTTGTACCGAAGCATTTACCAGAATAGAGCCGGTGTGTGTGAACTTTACTGCATTGCTTATCAGGTTAATTAAAATCTGGTTCAGGCGCACCGGGTCGCCCATCAATATGCGATTCGCCTTTTCATCCAATGTATACTCGAGCATGATCTTTTTTTCCTCTGCCTGATATTTAAATGTGCTAACCAGAGAGGGAAGTAGATCGGATAAGTTAAAGGCAATCGTCTCGAATTTCAGCTTACCGGACTCAATGGCGGCCAGGTCAAGTATGTCATTAATAATTACTTTCAGGTTCTCTGCCGAATGGCGGATAGCATTTAAATAAGTCTCGCGTTCTTTTGGGTTTTGCTCCTTCCCTAACAGACTTGCCATACCCGCAATACCGTTAATAGGTGTGCGTATTTCGTGACTGATATTCGCTAAAAACTGCTCCTTGGCTTTTTGCAAACGAACCATTTCTTCCGCGTCCTTTTTATTTTGCGTAATATCCCGGCAGTCCAGGATCAGTCCGTTTAATTTATCCTTGTGTTTCAGGTTAATGGAATTGAACTCCAAAAAACGATAGGTATTATCCTTACATAAAAACTGGAATTCTACTTTCTGATTATAAGCCTTCTTGCGGCTTTTTTGAAATTCATTCCTAAACTCATCAAGTTTTTCCGGAAGAATAAAATCGAAGAAATTTTTTCCTACCAGACTCCGGGCTCGGTAGCCTAATGTTTCGCGTACGGATGAATTGTGGTAAAGGATGGTACCGTCAAAGTCAACAATAAAGATTATATCTGATCCGTCTTCAACTGCGGCCTGATAAAATTTTCCCTTATTGATGTAGTTGACTAGGTTTCTCATATCAAATACCAGCGTCTTCCATTTCTTTCAGGTAGCGGTATAATGAAGACTTTCCAATGTCTAATTTTTTTGCCACTTCAAGAACGTTGTTATCGTAGCGGTTGAGGTAGTGACGAATGATCCGATACATATAATCCTGCATGCTCATCTCCTGGTTGAGCAGGTACTCGGGCCGCTTAGCATTACCGAATGTCAGGTTTTTAGGCTCAATGGTGTTTTCTTCACACATCACGGCAGCCAGTTCAATCACCGATTTAAGTTCACGTATATTTCCCGGAAATGGATATTCCAGCAGCCTGGCTTGTGCTTCTTGCGTCAGTAAAAATTTGGGTAATTGATTGTCTTTTGAGAACTGATCGAGAAAATGTTTGGCAATGATAACCGCATCATTTCCCCGCTCACGAAGAGGAGGGAGGTTGATAGGCATACCCATTAATCGGTAGTACAAATCTTCTCTAAACCGACCATCCGTAACTTCCTCTAAAAGGTCTTTGTGCGTGGCTGTAATAATGCGCACATCTAGTTTGATAACCTGGTTTCCTCCAATGCGGGTTACCTCACGCTCCTGGAGCACCCGTAAAATTTTAGCCTGTAAAGAGGGATCCATTTCACCGATCTCATCAAGGAATAAGGTACCGCCCTCCGCTTCTTCAAATTTTCCTATCCGTTTGGATATGGCCCCGGTAAAGGCACCCTTTTCATGCCCGAACAACTCACTCTCCAATAATTCACGCGGGATGGCAGCAATATTGACAGCAATAAAGGGCTTATTTTTACGTTTGCTGTTATAGTGTATAGCCTTGGCTATCAACTCTTTACCTGTACCTGTCTCACCTGTTATAGAGACTGAAATATTTGTTCCTACGGCCTTTTCCAGCAGTTGGAATACATTTTTTAACGCTGTGCTATTGCCAATAATGCTCTTTTCAAATTCGTATTTCTCTGTAATCTCCTTTTTGAGATGGTTAATTTCCTTGATCAGCGATGACTTATTGCGGGCATGATTGATGGAGCTTAGCAGCCTTTCTTTCGTGTCCTGATCTTTGGTTATGTAATCGTAGGCACCCGACTTAAGCAGTTCAACGGCAGTTCCAATTTTTTCCTGTGCAGAAACGATTACAACGTTTATATTCGGATCATGATTCCGAATATGCTCCAGCACACTCTCACCCGTCATGTCGGGCAATGAGTAGTCAAGGGTAATAATCGAGGGATTCTTATGAAGGTTACTGATGCATTCTTTACCCGTAGTGTAATAGTCAACTTCAAAATCAGGGTTGAGGCCTAAAACGTACTTGAGAAACTTGGTATAGGCCGGATCATCTTCAACAACGAATATTTTAACGGGGTCCTTTTCGTACATGCGCTACGTCTTGTATGGAGTAAGATACAACAGTTTTTTAACTCATAAATGTATAAAAAGAGGGTTTTATTAAGCATTTTTGTTCTACCTTTTTTCGTATGGTTCCTGAGTTAAATAAACTTTCCGCCACTGAAATGGAGCTTGTTTACAAGTCGCCCATATTGGTATGCATTTTGATTGCCGGGGCCGATGGTACGATCGACCGAAAGGAGATCAAAGAAGCCATCAGGTTTGCCGAGAAGAAAAGAAAAAGGTCAGTTTCCTCGGTGTCAGTTTTGTTGCATGAAATCACCACTGATTTTGAAGACAAGTTGAAGATTTTGTTGCAGAGTTACCCGTATGAACCAACGCAACGCAACCCCATGATTGCAGAAGAGTTAATACAGCTTAATTCCATATGGCCTAAGATTGAAAAAGCATTCGCACAGGAATTTTATCAAACCCTGCTGAGTATCGCGGAAAAAATTGCCTCTTCCTCTGGTGGTGTGTTGGGTTACAATGCTGTAGGGGCAGAAGAGGCCCGCTATGTTAATCTGGGCATGATCAACAACCCCGCTTAAAACTACAACGGATGCCCAAATCATCGATACTCGGAAGCTCCGTGGTCCCGTTTCGTTTTGTTTTTTTTATGTGGCTGTGTTTCTTCCTGGAGTATAATTACCACTGGAACATTAGTCAATATGGAATTCAACCACGAACTCTTAAAGGACTGATTGGTATATTCTTAGGTCCGCTGGCACATGGCGATTTTTACCATTTGGTGTCCAACACATTTCCTCTGATTTTTTTGGGAGCCACTATCTTTTATTTCTATGATCGGATTGCGAACGCGGTATTCTTTCGCGCGTATTTCTGGACGAATGCCTTGGTATGGTTATTTGCACGACCAGCCAACCATATTGGTGCAAGCGGGGTAGTATACGGTTTGGCTTTCTTTCTGATCTTTTTCGGGATATTCAGGCGTGACTTCATCTCCATTTTAATTTCGGTGATAACCATATTGCTCTATGGGAGTATATTTTACGGAGTGCTGCCTGGAAACCCCATGATTTCGTGGGAGGCTCATTTAGGTGGAGCCTTGGTTGGCATTACATCTGCGTTTACTTTTAGTGTGAAAAAGCGCGTGGGCTAATGGATGCTTCTGTAAAAAAAATATTGACGGCACTTAGGGCGGGAAAATTCGACCCGGTTTACTTTTTACAAGGTGAGGAGAGCTACTTCATAGATGTGATATCCGATTACATTGAACAAAATGCCCTGAATGATTCGGAGAAAAGTTTCAACCAGGTTGTTCTCTATGGTAAAGATGTAACCATGGCAACCGTGCTTACAAACGCCAGACGTTTCCCGATGATGGCAGAAAAGCAAGTGGTTATTATTAAAGAAGCTCAGGATATTCAAGACTTGAATAAAGAGCTGGGAACCAAACTTTTATTAGAGTATCTTAAACAACCAGTTCCAAGCACTATTCTGGTGTTCTGCCATAAGCATAAAGGGCTTGATAAACGAAAAGAACTTGGCAAAAACATAGAAAAGCTTGCCACTACCATTTCTGGTAAGAAAATGTATGACAACCAGCTTCCTGATTTTCTGGCTGACTACGCCAGGGAAAAGAAGGTAAGCATAGACATGCAAGCCGTACAGGCTCTATGTGAATTTGTAGGTAATGATTTAAACCGGCTGACCAATGAATTCGACAAGGTGGCTATTGGCCTTGCGGTAGGTGAGCCGGTAACCATGGATCATGTGTTGGCAAAAGTTGGTATAAGTAAGGAGTACAACATTTTTGAACTGCAGAAAGCTATTGTACAACGTGATCTTCTTCAGGCGGCAAGAATTGTAAATTATTTTGAGCGAAACACGAAAAGAAATCCCGTTATCCCAGTGGTGGCGTTCATGTACTCATTCTTCAGCAAGCTGCTAATCGCTTCACAGGTTTCCGATAAAAGTGATAAGGGCTTACTTAGTGTACTGAAAATCAGTCCCTATGCTATTCGTGATTATACTTTGGCTTTACGCTATTACACCACGCAAAAAATCGTAGAAAATATTACCTGCCTTAAAGATACAGATCTTAAGCTGAAAGGGGTTAATGCAGGATCAGCAGAAGATGGACAGCTCTTGCGCGAATTGATTTACCGGCTGATGAATTAGTTCATCAGCTAAACCCGTTGTTTTGATTGTTGTCTTGAATTTTGTTTACCTTTGAGTCCGTGCATACGTCACGCATTTTTTAAACTTTATTTTTGGTCTGTCGTTTGCAATATTTTTTACTGTTCGTAGTTCTAAACAAGAAACGACTGTTGTGGCAAGATTGAATTTCCTGATTTGCTTAGTCTTATTAAGTATACTTAGTCATCCGGCCCTTTCACAGGATCAGCTTTCCAGAAGTCGAGCGGAGAGTTTGTATAAAAAGGGCTTGGAGTTGGTTAATCTTTCCAATTTCGGTGCTGCACGCGAAGTTTTCACCCAGTATCTTCAGCAATCTTCCGGACCGGATACCCGAAGGGCAGAAGCCGAATATTACCTGGCCTACTGTGCGCTAAACCTGAGGCACAGCGATGCCGAAAAGCTGATCGAAGATTTTATTGACAGTCATCCCGCTAACCCACGCAGTATTACCGCATACCTGGATTTAGCAAACTTCTTCTATAACGAGAAAAACTATACCAAGGCTTCTGTGAATTATGGCAAGGTTAATATGGCTGCCCTAACACCTGCTCAGCGTACTGAAGCAAATTTTAAATGGGGATACAGTTATTTTAACCTTAAGAAGCTGGACGATGCTTTAGTCAGGTTTAATTATGTTAAAATTCAGAACAGTGAATATGCAGCAGCGGCAAACTATTATGCAGGCTTTATTGAATTTGCGAATGGCAGCTATGATGAGGCTTATGTTGACTTAAAGCGTGCTGAATCGAATGCTTCGTATGCTAACGTTGTACCGCAGTTGCTTGCCAACGTGCTGTATAAGCAAAAACGATATGATGAGCTGATCCAATATGAAATCAGCTTACGAAGTCGCGCGGGTTCAATAGCCAATTATGCTGAAATTTCCATGTTGGCGGCCGATGCCTACTATTTCAAGAAAGATTATACCAGTGCTGTTGCAACCTACGAAGCCTACCTAAAAGAGAACAAGAGCAAAGCCCCCGCCTCGTTGCTCTATCGGGCTGGTTATTCCTGTTATTCCCTGGGTCAGGATGATAAAGCAATTGAATACTTAAAAACGTCAGCGGCTACAAGCGATTCAGTTGGGTATTATGCTTCGTACTACCTGGGAATTTTATACCTCAAACAAGGCAATAAACCCTTTGCATCAACTGCATTCGAAAATGCGCGCAATTATTTAAAGGATAAAGACCTGGTTGAAGAGAGCACGTTCCAGTTTGCCAAGGTTTCATATGATCTGGGTAAGCCTGATTTAGCCATAGCGGAGTTTGAACGTTTTCTACTTGGCTTTCCGTCCAGTCCATACACCAATGAAGTTAAAGAGCTATTGGCACAGGCTTATGTGAATGGAAATAATTACAACAAGGCTATTGAATACATTGAGTCCTTACCGCGAAGGTCGGCAGCCGTTGATCAGGCCTATCAGAAGGCAACTTTCTTAAAAGGCACGGAGCTATTCAATAAAGACGATTATGCCGGTGCTGTTCAGTTTTTTGAAAAATCTTTAAGTTACCCTGTAGCTCCAAATTATGTAGCACTGGCCAGTTTCTGGAGCGCAGAAGCGTATTCTATTGACCGTAACTATGAAGAAGCGGTGAAACGTTATCAAAAGGTAGTGTCATTAGGTACAGGTGCTGAACCGGAAACGCTCTTGAAGGCACGTTATGGTTTGGCCTATGCCCACTTCAATCTGCAACAATACGAGCAGGCTTTGTTCAACTTTAAAGAGTTTACCAACAAGTCCCCTAAATCGGGTGCTCCATATGTTGATGCCCTGGTGCGCTTGGGAGATTGCTATTATGTGAGCAAAGCTTATCCGGATGCATTAACCACCTACAACCGTGCACGCCAGCTTAACTCGCCCGATGATGATTATATTTTATTTCAGACGGGTGTGATTAATGGTATCCTGCGAAAATATCCGGATGCACGTAATCAGTTCTCCGTGTTGATTTCAAGTTATCCAAAGTCACAATACCGCGATGAAGCTTTCTTTCAGCGTGCCCAATTTGAAATTGAACAAGGTAACTATGAGGTGGCCGCTGCCGGACTAACACAATTAATAAATGAAGGTGCCGGCTCACGGTTTTTACCATACGCGTACCTGCGCAGGGCGGCCTCGTATTTTAATTTGAAGCAATATGACAGAACGGTAAACGATTACGCGGCCATTCTTGAGAAATTTCCAACCCATCCGTTAGGGCAACAGGTTTTACTTCCCCTGCAGGAAGCGCTTGGCTTGGCCGGAAGGAGTGGGGAATTTGAAAACTATCTGGCTCAGTTCAAAAAGGCTAATCCGGAAAGTAAAAATCTGGAAGTGGTGGAATTTGAAGCTGCCAAAACCCTTTATTTCGATCAACAATATCCACGCGCTGTAGGTGCGTTTAATAATTTTTTGATCACCTATCCACAAAGCTCAAGGCTTCAGGAAGCAAATTATTACCTGGCCGAATCCCATTATCGTCAGCGTGAATTTGATAAAGCCCTTTCGATTTACACGCAACTCAGCACGGATGCAACGTTTACCTTTCTTAATAGGGTAGTGGCGCGCATGGCTGAAATAGAATTCAGAGTCGGGCGTTACGAAAGGGCCATTGACAGTTACCGGAGAATGGAACGACTTGCTGTGAACAAGAAAGAGCAATTTAATGCATGGTCGGGCATGATGGACTCCTTCTTCCTGCTGGCCCACTATGATTCAGTAAATACATACGCCACTATCATTTTGGAAAAAGGCAACATAAACGCTGGCGCACAGAACAAAGCTACCCTGTATTTGGGAAAGGCGGCTATGGCTCGCGGTAATTACGATGCTGCCAAGGATGAATTCATCAACACGCTAAATACTGCCCGGGATGAATTTGGCGCAGAAGCGAAGTATAGATTGGGTGAAATATTTTTTCTGACGAAAGAATACAAACAATGTTACGAAACCTTAGTCGGCATAGATGCTGAGTTCGGTGCATATGAAGAATGGGTGGGGCGTTCGTTCTTGTTAATGGCCGATAATTTTGTGGCTATGAACAACGTCTTTCAGGCAAAAGCCACGCTTCAATCGTTGATTGATAAGTTTCCGTTACAGCACATTAAAGATGCTGCAACAGAAAAACTTAATACTATAAATGCTGAAGAAGAAGCCCGGCAAAAGCAAGTGGCTGCTGATACACTAGGTAACAATTGAGATGGGTAAGATGAAAAAGTATTTGGCCTTTACTAGCTTATTCACTGTACTGATCATGGTCAGCATTGTTCCGGTTACGGTAGCGCAACAGGAGGAAGATGCTAAAATGAAACCTGTTGAAATCGAAATTATTAAGGAAAGAGAGATCACCTTGCCTCAGGCCAACCGATTATTTGATAAAATCCCACCGCGTCCGGTAGAACCGATCAAGCCCGAAATAAGTTACAACTTCCGGCCATTGACATTTAATACGCCTGAAGTAAATCCTGCTATCCGTCCGTTGCGATTAAAACAAGATGAAGCGAGGGATATCAATGGTGGCTTTGTAAGTGCAGGGTACGGTAACTATGCTTCACCCTATCTGGAGGCATTTATTAATTCAAAGGAAGATAAGAATAAATTGATAGGGGCGCATGCCTTTTTAAATAGTTCAGGTAAGGGCCCGGTGGATGGAAAAAATTCAGGAAGCGGAAATTCCGGCCTTTCCATATTTGCCCAGACGTTTAGTAAGGAGTTTGCTTTCCAGGGTAATGCAGGCTTTGAAAATCTTTCTACTCATTTTTACGGGTATCCCACTGGTGAGGAAGTGCTACGTGACACCATACAACAATCCTATAATCTCTTTAACATCGGGCTTGGAATTTCCAATGCACGCAATACCGACTTCTCCTATAATCTTGGTGGTAATTTTAGTTTTCTCAAAGATAAATTTGAAGCAACGGAAAGCACATTTGATCTCAATTTTAACAGTGCCTATAAAATCAGTAAGGATAATGCCATTGAACTCAAAGCTTTCTATACAATCATCAGCAGAAAGGATGAGGGCATTGATGCCAAGCCCAGAAACCTGTTTCAAGTTAACCCGTATTATTCATTCCGAACGCTTGATAACTTAAAGATACAGGTCGGTGCTGTTATCGCAATCGAAAATGATACGCTGGATTCCAAAGACCTGCATTTCTATCCTGACGTAAAAGTTACTTACCCGTTAACGCCATCCATAGATGTGGTGGGTATCTTAACGGGTGGTATTGACAGGGTTTCGTTGCAAACCCTTATGCGGCAGAACCGCTGGATAAAGGCGGCCATTCCGATCTATCATACGAATAAGCAATTCGATTTTCAGGCCGCCTTGAATGTTCGGCTAAACAGCTATGTGTTTGTTAATACAGGTCTCTCATTTGCCAGCCTGAAAAACCTGTACTTCTTTGTGAACGATACAGAGAACCAGGCAAAATTCGACATGGAGTATGACGAGGGTGCCACCAAACGCACCAACTTATTTGCCTCCATGAACATGAATTATGGTAACACGGCCAGGTTAACTCTACGTGGAGATTACTTTAGTTATAATACAGATAGTCAGCCGGAAGCATGGCACAGGCCAGCCTATAGTTTAAGCCTTGGCGGGATGTATAACCTGAAGGGTAAAATGGTGTTCAGTTCCGACATTTTGGCCTTGGGAGGCATTAAAGCACTTAACCCGATAACGATGGGAAGCGTAAAGCTTGATCCAGCCTTCGACCTGAACTTCAGGATGGAGTATTTCGTATCTCAAACGTTCTCGCTCTTTGTGGATTTTAACAACATCACCTCGAACAAGTATCAGGTCTATTTCAATTATCCGGTGCGAGGCTTTCAGGCAATGGGGGGTATAACCTGGAGTTTTTGATATGGGTAACACGGAAACGCATATGTTTGGA
>CAZQXC010000083.1:0-10996 GCA_964597075.1 uncultured Roseivirgaceae bacterium
TGCTCAGTACAGAAATTATATACAAACAGGCAGGTTTGATTACCTGTATGATAAGGTTCAGTTGTACGATACCCTTCGGTTGTTAATGAACGGTCAACGTAGTACTAAAGACATTGCAGTTATTCAAAATGATTTGAAAGGAATAAACGCCAACATGCTTCATTTTCTGGAGAATCATGATGAGCAACGCATTGCTTCAAAATTTTTTGCGGGCAATCCCTGGAAGGCTGTACCTGCAATGGTGATCAGTGCCACTGTTGATCAGGGACCCGTAATGATTTACTTCGGTCAGGAAGTTGGTGAACCCGGAGATGGTGCAGAAGGTTTTCAGGGTGATGATGGGCGTACCACTATTTTTGATTACTGGGGTGTGCCTGAATATCAAAAGTGGATGAATGGGGGTTCGTTCGATGGTGGATTGTTAAGTGATGATCAGGTAAAACTCAGAAATTTTTATTCATCGATATTGAACATGGCGGGAAAGCATCCTGCCATTGTATTGGGTGATTACGAAGATATTACTGCATATAACATTGAACAGAAAAACTTCAATGATGATGTATTTGCTTGTTTACGATTTACTGATCAAAAGAAGCTGCTGATTGTAGCCGGCTTTAACACCGCTACCCGAAAAATTAAAATTTCCATACCAGATGATGTTGCTGGTAAATTAGCCTTACGTAGCGATAAGGAATATGCACTCAAAGAAATCTTATGGAAAGAAGGGGATGAGGTATTGAATGACTTTTTGGTAAATCTTGATTTTCCGGCATTCGGAGCTTTTATATTTGAAATTGAATAAGTGTTAGCTATGAATCTTGATAAAATTCCCGGCCAAAAGCGGGTAATGATTGAAAATGTACAGCCCGAGGTGGACGGTGGTCGCTATCCGGCAAAGCGTACTGTGGGTGAACGGGTGGATGTCACCGCAGATATTTTTGCAGATGGTCATGACCATGTGCGGGCCGATGTATTGTTTAAAAAAGTTGGTGTAAGGGAGTGGAGTCGTGTGTCTATGTACGAACACGGTAATGATTCATGGAAAGCATCTTTTTATACAGCAGAAAAGTCAGATTATGTATTTACCGTTGAAGCCTGGGTTGATCACCTGGAAACGTGGCATGATGGTATCAAGAAAAAGGCGGTGGCTATGCTCAATGTGAAACTTGAATTGCTGGAAGGTGCAATTTTGTTGGAACGGGTTGCAGACAAAAAGGAGAGAGAACTCATTCAATTGGCTTCAAAATTCAGAGATGAGAAAAAATATCTTGAAAATGTAGAGTATGTACAAAGTGTAACATTTAACGAACTGGTTCTTAAACATCCGTTGCGTGAATTTGAAAGCCGGTACAAAAAGGAATTGCCCATTGTTGTAGAGTCGAATAAGGCACTCTACAGCACATGGTATGAATTGTTTCCCCGTTCGACTGCTGCTGATGGTAAACACGGTACCTTTAAAGATGTAATCAAGTTACTTCCCCGCGTGTCGGCCATGGGTTTTGATGTGTTATACCTTCCGCCCATACATCCTATAGGAAAAGTGAATCGGAAAGGAAAAAATAATAATGTTAGGGCTCAAGAGGCTGAGCCGGGTTCACCCTGGGCCATTGGTAGTGATGAAGGCGGGCATAAGGCTATTCACCCAGAGCTCGGGACACTGGATGATTATAAAAAGCTGATTGCTGATGCAAAAAAAAATGGAATTGATATCGCATTTGACCTCGCTTTTCAATGTGCACCGGATCATCCGTATGTGAAAGAGCATCCTGAATGGTTTAAGCAGAGGCCTGATGGTTCTATTCAATACGCAGAAAATCCACCAAAAAAGTATCAGGACATCTATCCGTTCAATTTTGAATGCGAAGACTGGAAAGGATTATGGAATGAATTGAAATCAGTAATTATCTATTGGATTGAACAAGGTGTTACGATTTTCAGAGTCGATAACCCACACACCAAACCTACGCCCTTTTGGGAATGGGTCATTAGCGAAGTGCATAAGCAATATCCCGATGTTATCTTTCTTGCTGAAGCGTTTACCCGGCCAACGATTATGTCGTCATTGGCCAAATCCGGATTTACGCAATCCTATACTTACTTTACATGGCGGGTAAGCAAGCAGGAATTAATTGAATACATGAATGAATTAGTAAATGGGCCATCACGAAATTACTTCCGTCCAAATTTCTGGCCCAATACGCCCGATATTCTTCCGTATCATCTCCAGCATCAGGGTGAAAACATGTTCATTATACGACTGGCTTTAGCAGCAACCCTCTCCTCCAGTTATGGAATTTATGGTCCGCCTTATGAATTCTATGACAATAATCCGGTTCCGGGAAAGGAAGAGTATATGGATTCGGAAAAGTATGAAATAAAAGAGTTCAACTGGAGGCGCACCAACCGGATGACGGATATTATTTCCATTATAAACAAGGCGCGTAAAGAGCATTTAGCCTTACAATCAACCTGGAATATTCATTTTTGTGCGCTCGAGAGTGATGCATTGCTTGCCTATATCAAGTTTACTGATGATTTGAAAAGTATAATTATGGTAATTGTTAACCTGGATCAGCACAACAAACATCATGGATATGTTCAGTTGCCGAAATATCTTTTGAAAATTGGTGATAAAATCAACGTTAAACTTCATGATTTGATAACCGATGAACATCATACATGGACACAAGAGTGGAATTATGTAGAACTTGATCCACACAAGCTGCCCTTTCATTTGTTAAAAGTTGATATCCACGAATCGAATATGTAAGATGCGCACCTCTCCAAAAAATTCGGAATCGTTGTGGTTTAAAGATGCTATATTTTACGAGTTGTCCGTGCGTGCGTTTTACGATAGCAACGGAGATGGCATCGGTGATTTTAATGGATTGATTCAGAAGCTTGATTATCTGGAAGATCTCGGAATCAATACCTTGTGGTTACTGCCGTTTTATCCCTCCCCGCTAAAGGATGATGGCTATGATGTTAGTGATCATTATGATGTTCATCCCGACTTTGGAACATTGTCCGATTTTAAAGCATTTATAAAGGAAGCTCATGCCCGTGGTATAAAAGTTATTACGGAACTAATCCTTAACCATACGTCCGATCAGCACCTTTGGTTTAAGCGTGCCCGTAAAGCAAAGTCTGGCTCGCGCTATCGCGAATATTATGTGTGGAGTGACACGCCTGACAAGTATAGTGAAGCACGATTAATTGTTCAGGAAGATGAGCCTTCTAATTGGTCATGGGATCACGAGGCAAAGGCCTATTACTGGCATAGATTTTATCGTCATCAACCTGAATTAAATTATGACAATCCTGAGGTTCAGATGGAAATGATAAAGATCATCGACTTCTGGATGAAAATGGGGGTAGATGGTTTTCGGCTGGCCTCTGTTCCATTTTTATTTGAAGAAGAGGGGACCAGTTGTGAAAATCTACCGCAGACACATACTTTTTTAAAGCGTATTCGTGCGCATATAGATAAGAATTATAAAAACAGAGTATTGATAGCGGAGGCCAATTTGTGGCCTGAAGATGCTGCTGCTTATTTTGGTGATGGGCAGGAGTGCCATATGAATTTTAACTACCCATTAATGCCCCGATTATTTCTGGGACTCCGAACAGAGGATAGTTATCCTATTGTAGATATTCTGGAACAAACACCCGATACGCCTCCCAATAGCCAATGGGCATTATTTCTTCGTAATCACGATGAACTGGGTTTGGAAATGGTTACAGAGGAGGAAAAAGATTATCTTTTTAAGGCCTATGCAAATGATCCGCACAGCAAGCACAACATTGGTATACGAAGAAGACTAGCCCCTTTGCTTAATAATGACAGACGAAAAATTGAATTGCTGTATACTATTTTGTTTTCCTTACCCGGTACACCGGTAATGTATTATGGTGATGAAATTGGTATGGGGGATAATATCTACCTGGGCGATCGTTTTGGTGTACGAACTCCTATGCAATGGAGCATGAATGTAAATGCAGGATTCTCAAATGCCAATCCTCAGATGCTTTACCTGCCCGTGATTTCGGATCCGATATATCGATATGAATCGGTGAATGTGGCTACACAAGATGAAAACCCTTCATCGTTGCTTTGGTGGATTCGACAGGTTATCGCCATGCGAAAGCGCCTGACTGTATTTGGGCAGGGGGAGATGAAGTTTATCGATAGCAGTAATAGCAAAGTTCTTTGCTTTTTGCGTTCATTTGATAAGCAACGTATCATTCTGGTAGCTAGTCTTTCACAGTTTTCGCAAGTCACTACATTGAACCTCACCGATTTTAAAGATTGTGATGTGACAGAGGTGTTCAGTCAGAATAGATTTATGAACGTAGGTGAGGGACAATACCCGATTACGATAGGTCCATATGGGTACTATTGGCTGCAGTTAGACACGGTAGATAAAAAAATCAAGCCTGAAACCAGTGGTGAGCTTCCGCTTTTCGCCACGGATCTTTCGTGGGAGAAGGTTTTCAATTCCTATAATGAAAAGCGTCAGTTTGAGCGAAAAATTCTTCCAGGCTTTATGAAGAAATGCCGCTGGTTTGGCGGGAAAGCCAGGGTTATCAGCAAAATGGGTATTGAAAAAATGATCCCGTTAAAGGTTAATGGTCAGACACATTACCTTACGTTGGTGGAAGTACACTATGTTCAACGACTGCCGGAGTTATACTTCCTTCCCCTCACCTTTGCGCCAGCCGATACGGTGATTGATCGGGTAGAATACCACGCACAAAGTGTGATATGCCGGGCAGAGATTCAGGATGAAGTTGGTTTTGTAATGGACAGCAGTTATGATAAGGGCTTCCGCGATTATTTATTGCTGAGTATGGATAAAAAATCGCGGGTAAGATTTGATGACGGAGTATTGGAATTTAATTCAAGTGTATTTAATAAGATTATTATTGACGATGAAGTGGATTCAAAAGTGCTAAAGGCCGACCAAAGCAATACCGCTATTATCTATAATGACAAGTACTTCTTTAAGTTCTATCGAAAGCTTGAACGGGAGATTAATCCTGATTTGGAGATTGTAAGATTTCTTTCGGAGAACACCAGCTTTTCAAACAGTCCTAAATATGCAGGAAGCATAGAGTTTAAGGATAATGAAGATCGTGTAATTGTTTTTGGATTGTTGCAGGAGAAGGTTGAAAACCAGGGCGAGGCATGGAGTATGACTACTGATTCAGTAGGGAGATTCTTTGAGCGTGTGATAACCAAAGCGAAAAAGGAGAAGTTACCTAAACTGATAAACAAATCGAGTATAGCGTTTGAAGAGGCGCCTGAACTTATTCAGGAATTTATCGGACGGGGATTTTATGAACGCGTGGTGCGGTTGGGTCAACGAACAGCCGAAATGCATCTTGCTCTTGCCTCTGATCAAAGCAACCCGGCATTTTCCGCGGAACAGTTCACAGCCAACTACCAACGTTCACTTTACTCTTCGTTGCGTAAGTTAGTTCGTGATCGATTTAGTTTATTGGAGTCTTCACTTTCAAAACTCAATCCGGAAGTTCGTGAACTGGCTAAAAAAGTGTTGGCCTTGGAGAGTGAGGTATTGGATTGCTTCAAGGAAATTTATGAAGTACGTATCCCCGCGGTGAAAACACGTATTCATGGCGACTTTCATTTGGGTCAGGTATTGTTTACCGGAAAGGACTTTGTGATTATTGATTTTGAAGGTGAGCCAGGCTTTTCTTTCAGTGAGCGCAGACTAAAGAAAAATCCGATGAAGGATGTTGCGGGTATGATGCGCTCCTTTCAATATGCTGCCTTCGGAAAAATTCTGTTAAATGAAAATTACCGTGATCGTGACATGGAGTTTTTGGAGTCGTGGGCGGAGCAATGGCAACATTATGTAAGCCGCTTTTATTTTGGCGCTTACCTGGAACGTATGGGTCTTGGTAAAGAATTATCATACGAAAACGAAGTACTTATCCGCACCTTTCTGCTGGAGAAAGCAATCTATGAGCTCGGCTACGAATTGAATGGCCGCCCCGACTGGGTGGTTATTCCGTTACGTGGAATTTATTATCACATGAGCAGGTATTTGTTGGCTAAGGAAGAGCGGGAGAGTAAAAAGAAAACAAAGAAGTAATTATGGGTAAAAAGAAAAAGATATCATCCGAAGTAAATTCTACCGCAGATGTTTATAGTCGATTAACTGATTTTGATATTCATTTATTCAAAACGGGTAAGCATTTTAAACTTTATGAAAAGCTAGGTTCATTTCCGGTTGAGTTTAATGGAAAGAAGGGGACCTACTTTGCCGTATGGGCACCTAATGCCAGGGCTGTTTCCGTGATTGGAAACTTTAATCATTGGAATAGTGAAAGTCATAAACTTGCGCCTCGCTGGGATGAATCCGGAATATGGGAAGCATTTTTTGCTGATGTGCATAAGGGTGAAGCATACAAGTATGCCATTCACGCCAATACAGGCGACTTTTTGGAGAAAGCTGACCCTTTTGCCATGTTCGCGGAAACACCGCCTAAAACAGCTTCTATTGTGTGGGACACAGCATATGACTGGAAGGATAATAAGTGGTTGGAGAAACGTAAGGCTCATGCAAGCAAACCTAAACCCTATGCTGTGTATGAAGTTCACTTTGGTTCATGGCGCAGAAAATATGATGACGGAAACCGTTCTTTGAGTTATCGGGAGATGGCCGATGAACTGGTAGCCTATGTAGCCGATTTAGGCTTTACGCATGTTGAATTCTTACCGGTAATGGAACATCCTTTTTTCGGATCATGGGGATACCAGATCACAGGATATTTTGCGCCATCAAGCCGGTTTGGAACGCCAGAAGAGTTTATGTATTTGGTTGACTGTTTTCACCAGGCAGGCATTGGTATCATACTCGATTGGGTACCCTCGCATTTTCCGGGCGATGTGTATGGCTTGTACAAGTTTGATGGAACACATTTGTATGAGCATTCTGATCCCCGAAAGGGTTTTCATCCCGATTGGAAGAGCTACATCTTTAATTATGGTCGTAATGAAGTGCGATCATTTCTTATCAGCAATGCAATTTACTGGCTTGATCTTTACCACATTGATGGTTTACGTGTAGATGCAGTAGCCAGCATGCTCTACCTGGATTATTCCCGAAAGGAAGGCGAATGGATTCCAAATGAATATGGTGGTCGTGAAAACATTGAATCAATTATACTATTAAAGGAATTTAATGAACAGGCGTATTCGCAATTTCCGGATATCATCACCATCGCTGAAGAGTCAACCGCATGGCCGGGTGTTTCCAAACCAACCTATCTGGGTGGGCTTGGCTTCGGACAAAAATGGATGATGGGTTGGATGCACGATACCTTGCATTACTTTCAACTGGAACCTGTACATAGAAAGTACCATCAGAATGAAATTACATTTAGTCTAATGTATGCCTTTACCGAAAACTTTATGTTGCCCTTGTCGCATGATGAAGTTGTACATGGTAAAGGTTCGCTGATGGGACGCATGCCTGGTGATGAATGGAAACGCTTTGCCAATTTGCGTTTACTCTTTGCCTATATGTTTACCCATCCCGGAACAAATTTAATTTTCATGGGGGGCGAGTTCGGACAAACTTCTGAGTGGAATCATGAACGGAGTTTAGATTGGCATTTGGTAGAGTACGATTACCATCGTGGTGCACAACAATTGGTACGTGAGCTAAATACATTTTACAAAGAGGAGCGGGGATTATACCTTCATCAATTTGAACAAAAAGGATTTGTCTGGATAGATTACGCAGATCGTGATAACAGTGTAATGGCTTACCAACGGCAAGGTGATACAAAAGAAGAATTACTGATTGTGATTTGTAATTTTACACCCGAAACACGAAATCATTATCGTATAGGGGTACCGTATCGAGGCCAATGGAAGGAAGTATTCAACTCTGATAATCAACGGTATGGTGGAAGTGGCGTACTTAATATAGGTGCGCTCGTTACAGCGCCTGTAAAATACCACGGTCTCGATTACTCAGTTTCATTAACATTACCACCATTGGGTATTTCAATCTTAAAATTAGACAAAGAAGAAAATGAATTTGCCTTAGATGACTTTGGAACCTAAGGTATAGATAATAAAACGGAGCTCAGGTAAATAATTAAGGAGGAATTTTGGAAAAGTATATTTGTATTCATGGGCATTTTTATCAGCCACCCCGCGAAAATGCCTGGCTGGAAGTAATTGAAGTTCAAGATTCAGCGCATCCGTATCACGATTGGAATGAGCGGATTACCGCAGAATGTTATGGGCCTAATGCAGCATCGCGTATTCTGAACGAGAATGGTTGCATAAAAAACATCACCAACAACTACGCAAAAATTAGTTTCAATTTTGGTCCCACGTTGCTTTCGTGGATGGAGGCAAACGATCCGGAAATATATAATGCCATTATTGAAGCCGATCGCGAAAGTGTAAAATACTTTAATGGTCATGGTTCTGCTATTGCTCAAGCCTACAATCACATCATACTTCCGTTAGCGAATAGTCGGGATAAGGAGACTCAGATTATTTGGGGAATTCGTGATTTTGAAAATCGTTTTAATAGACATCCGGAAGGGATGTGGTTAGCGGAAACAGCTGTTGATACCGAATCATTAGAACTACTCGCCAAACACGATATCAAGTTTACTATCCTGGCTCCAAGGCAAGCAAAAGCTATCCGTAAGTTGGGTAGTAAAGAGTGGACAGAAGTACAAACTGAAACCATAGAAACACGCAGACCCTATACGTGTCTTTTACCTTCAGGAAAAAGTATTATTCTTTTTTTCTATGATGGTGATATATCACAAGGTGTAGCGTTTAATGGTTTGCTTAACGATGGTAAAAAATTTGCCGATCGACTTTTCTCAGCGTTTACGCCAGAAACATCAACCGAACCTCAGCTTGTACACATTGCCACCGATGGTGAAACGTATGGTCACCATCATTATCATGGTGAAATGGCACTAGCGTATTGCCTCGATTATATTGAACGTCAGCAAGAGTCGCACTTAACGAACTATGCCGAGTTCGCGGCAAAGTTCCCACCAAGCTATGAAGCACAAATACATGAGAACAGCTCGTGGAGTTGTGTGCATGGTGTAGAGCGTTGGCGAAACGACTGTGGATGTAATTCGGGCAAACCGGGTTGGCATCAACGTTGGCGAAAGCCCTTGCGCGATGCATTAGATTGGCTTCGCGATGAACTCGAAATTATTTATGTACGCGAAGCTACTCCTGTACTAAAGGATCCGTGGAAAGCACGCGAAGATTATATCAACATAATACTTGGCCGCAATGAAGAAACCATTCGCAAGTTTTTAAAGGAACACTGCCGTGGAGAGGTAGAAGAGAATAGAGTACTTCGGTTGTTAGAAGTACAACGCAATGCGATGCTGATGTATACTTCGTGTGGTTGGTTCTTTGATGAAATATCGGGAATTGAAACGACTCAAATAATGCAGTATGCTTGTCGTGCTATGCAGTTAATGAGTCAGCTCAGTGAAACAAATCTAGAAGAAGAATTTTTGAAACGTCTGGAACAATGCCCCAGTAACGTTCCTGTTTTAGCAAATGGTGCTGAAGTTTACAGACGGTATGTTATTCCATCAAAAACAAATCTTCAACGGGTAGGTATGCATTATGCCGTGTCATCTATTTTTGAAGAAGACCCGGAGTCATTCCCTGTATTTAATTACACTACAGAAAATGAAGTTTTCATACGGAAAGAAGCCGGTGAACAAAAATTAGTGCTTGGCGTAACGCGTGTTAAATCGAATGTAACCCGCTCTGAAAAGAAGTTTGCGTTTGCTGTTATTTATATGGGGCAACACAACATTATCGGAAACATTTCGATTGATATGGAAGCCGATCGATTTGCCAGTATGCAAGTGCGCATGATTAATGCCTTTGAGGAAAGTAGGTTGGGCGATATCATCGGGTTAATGCAAACTTATTTTGGCCCTGATAAATACACCATTTGGCAACTCTTTCAAGATGAAAAACGGAAAGTATTTAATTTGATCACCCAACAAAGTATGCGCGACCTCGAACTTTCGTTGCGCAGAATTTATAATCGTGATTATCCATTAGTGATGGCGTTAGCGAATAACGATACGCCTATACCCAATGCATACCGGACTACTTTTGAATACATTTTAAATGCTGATCTTATTCGAAGTTTTGAGGCTGAACGAATTAATATCCGCCAGATCGATCGTATTGTTCACGAGCTTGTGAAATGGGATTTAAAAATTGAGGATAAAGAAAATCTGGAGCGATTAGTGGGTGAACGAATATTCAAAGAGTTAAAACGGATAAAAGTAGAAGGCGAAAGTGCTAAGCGCATGGAGCGACTTAATAGGTTGTTTCCGTTGTTGCGCCCCATTAACATAAGACCTAAACTACATAAAAGTCAGAATTTATATTTTGAAATTGCCATGGCAACAAAAGTACAAAATGGTTATTCACCAGAGTGGAATAATCAGTTTGCCATTTTGAGCGATAACTTAAGTGTGAAGCTAGAGTAAAGTAGGATGGACTTACCCGATGAAATACGTTCGCGCTATGGTTGGGTTGGTAGGTTGGCAATAGCTTTTTTAGCATTGCACGTTTTTGTGGTATTGCTCATTCGCTTGCTACCTGACTTGCGTAACACTATGTTATCTCCTTTAGCAAGATACGCCAACTTGGTATCCATAGGGCCTTTCTTTCGGGAGCATAATATTCAGCATACACCTTACCTCTATATTCATTTTAAAAAAAATAATCAATGGGATGTTCTGTCTCCACAGATTGAATTTCAACAACACTATTACCAAACTCCTTGGCGTTACGACTATGTTATGACAAGCAGCTATTCATCTCGAATGGCGCAGCGTGTGGCAATGGATATTCGCAAAAAATCGGTCGAAGAAATTGGTCGGGTGAAAAGTGTTCTGGAATTAAAAGCTTTTATAGATGGATATCGTGAAGTGCAAG
>CAZQXC010000084.1:0-10504 GCA_964597075.1 uncultured Roseivirgaceae bacterium
GTTCTCAACACCAGCCTGTATGGTGACCAGGCGAAGCCGACCCGCGCGCTTTGTGCGTATTTGATACCGTAAGCCCTATTTTAATGGCAACCATATTCCTGTGAAGCACAGGATGTGCACTGACGTAACACTACGTCCCCCTTTTTTAAATTTTAGAAATAACGTCTGGAACCCTTTAGGGATCGGCAGACATAATCCATATCGTAACGATCAATGGAAAACAACAATATCATCATTCGGCTGGCTTCAGCCGATGACAAACATTACGCAAATACCATCACCACAGAGATGGCAGAATCTGCGAAAGCTCGTGGAACCGGTATTGCCAAACGCTCACCCGAATACATCGAAAAGAAAATGGAGGAGGGCAAGGCCGTCATTGCAATTACACCCGATGGCACATGGGTTGGTTTCTGCTATATTGAAGTCTGGCAACATGGAAAATATGTTGCCAACTCAGGACTTATTGTGTCACCACCTTTCAGGAAGACTGGTTTGGCTACCGATATCAAGCGGAAGATATTTGAACTATCCCGGGAAAAGTATCCGGAAGCGAAAATCTTCGGACTTACCACCGGTCTTGCGGTTATGAAAATCAATTCCGATTTGGGTTACGAGCCGGTAACGTATTCAGAGCTGACAACCGATGAAGAATTTTGGAAGGGCTGTCGTAGTTGTGTAAACTTTGAAATCCTGACCAGTAAGAATCGGTCAAACTGCATGTGTACTGCAATGTTGTTTGATCCGGCTGAAGTTGCAGCGAAAGCGCAAGCTCAGCCAATCACTACTCAAACGGTTGTAACTACGCGGGGCACGTTAAAGAGAAAGCGCAAGCGTAGTTTCAAGGGCAACTTCAAGCTGTTCGAGCGTTGGGTGAAGTTTAAGCAATATGTATTGCTTCGGTCACGCAACAAGGACAATGGCTCACAGGGCTCTGCGCCTAAAAAGAAATCAATTTTAAGTATATTCTTTTGGTAAAATGAAGAAGAAAGTTGTTTTGGCTTTTAGCGGTGGGCTTGATACCTCGTTTTGTGTGAAATACCTGCAGGAAGATCAGGGCTTTGTTGTGCATACTGTTACCGTGAACACGGGTGGATTTGATAAAGCAGCGTTAAAACGAATTGAGGAGCATGCTGTTTCTCTTGGTGCGGTTGATCATAGGACAATTGATGAAACCCGGAATTATTACGATAAGGTTATCCGGTTTTTGATCTATGGAAATGTATTGAAGAACAACGCCTATCCGCTAAGTGTAAGTGCTGAGCGCATGTCGCAGGCATTGGCTGTAGCCAATTATGCCAAAGCCATAAACGCTGGCGCAGTGGCACATGGCAGTACAGGTGCCGGCAATGACCAAGTACGTTTTGATATAGTTTTTAATATCCTGTTACCGGGCGTAGAGATTATCACCCCTATACGCGAGTTGAAATTGTCGCGGGAAGAAGAGATCAATTACTTGAAATCAAAAGGTGTTGAGATGAATGCTGAAAAGGCGCAGTACTCAATTAATAAAGGCATCTGGGGAACATCGGTTGGCGGAAAGGAAACGCTGAACTCTCTGGGCATGTTACCGGAAGAGGCCTGGCCAACACAGGTTACGAAAAGGGAGAGTGAGAAGGTCATTCTTAAGTTTACGAGGGGTGAACTTTCAGGAATAAATGAAAAGACATTTGACCATCCGGTTGATGCGATTCATTATCTGCAAGCTATCGCTGGACCGTATGGTATTGGTCGTGATATTCATGTCGGAGATACCGTAATCGGTATTAAGGGTCGGGTTGGTTTTGAAGCGGCCGCTCCAATGCTTATCATCAAAGCTCATCACGCCCTTGAAAAGCATGTGCTCACCAAGTGGCAATTAAATTGGAAAGATCAGTTAGCTCAATTTTATGGCAACTGGCTGCACGAGGGACAATATCTTGATCCCGTTATGCGCGATCTTGAGGCGTTTCTTACCAGCACCCAGCATCATGTTACAGGAGATGTTCACCTTGAGTTACATCCGTACCGCTTTCAGGTATTGGGTATTGAATCACCTTATGATCTGATGTCATCTAAATTTGGTAAATACGGTGAAATGAATTTGGGTTGGTCTGGCGAAGATGTAAAAGGCTTTACCAAGATATTCGGTAATCAGGTGGGTATTTATCACGCAATTCAAAAAGATGGTAAAGATTAGAGCTGGAATTATTGGTGGTGCAGGTTATACCGGTGGCGAAACGCTGCGGTTGTTGATCAATCATCCTGGTGTCATCGTTTCTTTTATTCATAGCCGTAGTCATGCCGGTCAACCAGTATATTCGGTTCATACCGATTTGATCGGTGAAACCATGCTCACCTTTACCGATACATTTACTTCTGATGTTGATGTGTTGTTTCTGTGCACGGGCCATGGTGAAAGTAAAAAATTCCTGCAAGACAACATTGTATTGTCCACGGTAAAGATTATCGATTTGGGTAACGACTTCCGGTTGGGTGATAACGTGGCTGGCCGGACATTTGTATATGGTTTGCCTGAATTGAACCGTGGTGTAATCAGACAGTCAAGCAACGTTGCCAATCCCGGTTGTTTTGCCACCGCCATTCAGTTGGGCTTGTTGCCATTCGCGAGTCAGGGTTTGTTAAAAGAAGTGTATACAACAGGAATAACCGGTTCCACCGGTGCAGGGCAAAAACTTCAGGATACTACACAATTTACCTGGCGTGCAAATAATGTTTCAGCATACAAGACATTAACGCATCAGCACCTGGCTGAAATCAATCAATCATTGAAGCAAGTGCAACCTAATTACAGGAGCGATTTGCATTTTGTACCGTGGCGGGGAGATTTTACGCGTGGCATTTTTGTAAGCTCAATCGTAGATACAGAGAAGTCGTTGGATGAGTTGAATCAACTCTTTAAGGAATTTTATCAAGATCACCCGTTCACGCATATGGCTGACACCATGATTAACTTGAAACAAGTAGTGAACACTAATAAATGTTTGATCTATCTTGAAAAAGAAGGAAATAAAGTAGTGGTTCATTCCGCTATTGATAATCTTTTAAAAGGCGCTTCGGGACAAGCTGTTCAAAATATGAACCTGATGTTTGGTTTGGATGAGCGTGCCGGACTTCAATTAAAGTCAACAGTTTTTTAAAATGGGACGTTTAGCCATAGAAGGAACAGGAAATCCTGGAAAATATAAAGCATCCGCAAATGAAAACGTTTGATGTATATCCACTTTTCCCCGTCACCCCTGTAAAGGCTGAGGGTAGCTGGGTGTGGGACAATCAGGGAAATAAGTACCTGGATTTATATGGTGGACATGCCGTTATCTCCATCGGACATTCCCATCCATATTATATTGATGCCATAGCGAAGCAACTAAAGCAAATCGGATTCTATTCCAATAGTGTCCAAAATCCTCTGCAAGAAAAGTTGGCGGAAAAGCTCGGTGAAATTTCGGGTTACCCCGATTACCAATTGTTCCTGTGTAATTCCGGTGCTGAGGCAGTTGAAAACGCCTTGAAGGTTGCGTCATTTGCTACGGGCAGAAAAAAGATTGTTGCCTTTAAAAGGTCTTTTCATGGGCGTACTTCGGCTGCCGTAGCCACTACGGATAATCCAAAAATTGTCGCTCCACTAAGTGCAGGGCACGACATAGTCTTTACTACTTTAAATGACACAACCGCTTTAAATGAAGTGTTGGATATTGATGTTGCCGCGGTACTCCTCGAAGGCATTCAGGGGGTTGGTGGTATTCACGAACCTGACGATAAATTTCTTCAATTTTTAGAAACACGGTGTAGGGAGAATGGATCCATGCTGATCCTGGATGAGATACAGTCCGGCTACGGTCGTTCCGGTAATTTCTTCGCCCACCAGCGCTCGGGCATTAAACCTCATTTAATCACGGTGGCTAAAGGCATGGGCAATGGTTTTCCCATAGGCGGTGTGTTGATTCATCCCGATATAAAACCGTGGAGCAGTATGCTGGGTACAACATTTGGTGGAAGTTACCTGGCCAGTGCCGCAGCGTTGGCTGTATTGGAGGTGATTGAAAGTGAAAAGCTTATTGTTAATGCTAAAGAAACAGGTGATTACCTGTTACGGGAATTAAAAACTTTTCCGGAATTCACAGCCATCCGTGGACGTGGATTGATGATTGGTTTGGATGTACCGGAAACACACAAGTCGTTGCGGAAGGATTTGTTAATGAAATATAAAATTTTTACGGGTGAGTCGTACCCAAGTACCATCCGTATACTTCCACCCTTATCAGTTTCGAAAGAGGAAATTGACTTTTTCATTAAGTCGTTGAAATCGTGTTTGGCGGATATGGAAGTGGTTGTACAATCTAACGTATAAGTTGACTGACTGGTGAAAAAATTTATTTCAATATCGGATGTAACGACTCTTTCAAAGCTGGTTGAAAAGGCCTTGGCATACAAAGCCATTCCGCTGTTGGATAAAACGCTTGGCGTAGGCAAGCGCATCGGGCTGTTGTTTCTCAACCCCAGCATGCGAACACGGTTGAGCACGCAAATAGCGGCTCAGAATTTAGGCATGGATGTTATCGTTTTCAACGTTGGGCCGGAAGGCTGGGCGCTGGAGTTTGAAGAAGAAGTGATTATGAGTGGCACTACGGTTGAGCATGTGAAGGATGCCGCTCCGGTACTTGGAAAATATTTTGATATTCTGGGTTTACGAACATTTCCTTTGCTGAAACATAAGGAAGAGGATTACAGCGAACAGGTTATCAACCAGTTTATCAAATATTCCGGTATTCCGGTGGTGAGCCTGGAAAGTGCCACGTTGCATCCTCTTCAGAGCTTTACAGATATTATCACCATTTCAGAAACGTGGAAGGAAAGCCGAAGGCCGAAAGTTGTGCTCACGTGGGCACCCCATGTAAAAGCATTACCCCAATGTGTAGCCAATAGTTTTGCACAATGGATCAATGCGTGGGGTGAAGCGGATTTTGTCATCACCCACCCGGAAGATTACGAACTGGATGAGCAGTTTACCCAAGGGGCCATCATTACCCATAATCAGGAGGACGCCATGCAAAGGGCAGATTATGTATACGTAAAAAATTGGAGCACCTTCACCGATTATGGGAAGATATACTGCAACGATCCTGCCTGGATGTTGTCCAATAAAAAGTTGGCGCTAACGAACAATGCAAAAGTTATGCATTGCCTTCCTGTTCGCAGAAATGTTGAACTAAGCGATGAAGTACTTGATGGTACTAACAGTCTGGTGACAGAACAAGCTGGTAACCGGGTATGGGCAGCGCAGGCTGTTCTATCGGAAATTTTAAATAGTAAATAAAATGAGCTCTCCTGAGGGGAGAAAGTTGAGGTTTATGAATAAATTATACATCATCAAAATCGGGGGAAACGTTCTGGACAATCCTGAAGCCTTGAAAAAATTTCTTCAGGATTTTTCGCACATCCGCGAACCGAAGATTCTGGTACATGGTGGAGGCAAACTGGCCACTAAAGTAGGGGAGCAACTGGGCATTGAAGCGAAGTTTGTGAATGGCCGCAGAATCACCGATGCACAAACGCTTACTGTGGCTACCATGGTGTATGCCGGATTGGTAAACAAACAACTGGTGGCTCAACTCCAACAACTGGACTGTAATGCTATGGGTATAACCGGAGCGGACGGAAATATGATTAAGGCAGTTAAGCGACCCATAGCCGATATTGATTACGGATTTGTTGGTGATATCCATGCTGATAATGTAAATAGTTTACTTCTGTTTTTTCTGCTTAACCAAAACTTGGTTCCGGTATTCGCTTCTTTAACCCATGCCGAAGGCACTATGCTAAATACCAATGCTGATACAATTGCATCGGTATTGGCTGTCGCCTTAAGCAAGCATTTTGATGTACGCCTTATTTTCTGTTTTGAAAAGAAGGGTGTATTAAAGAATGTAGAAGATGAAAATTCAGTTATACGGCTGTTGCCCGAGCGACTCTATAAAGAATACCTGAACAACGGATCTTTCGTAGATGGTATTCTGCCTAAACTTGAAAATGCCTTTGCCGCGATTAACGCAGGCGTGAAGGAGGTGCTGATCGGGGAAGCTACACACCTTCTTCAAAATGTTGGACAGGAAACGGAAGGTACATTGATTGTGAAATAGCTATTGGTCGCCAGTTACCAGTCACCGGTTACGGGCGACCGGCAACTGGTAACGTATTTGATAATGATTTACATGGTTCAATTCGATAAGATAATAGACCTGCTCAAGAAACTAATCTCGACTCCATCATTTAGTCGTGAGGAGGATAAGACTGCGCATATCATTACGGAATTTCTAGAGGGCAACGGTGTATTGGTGAATCGATCGGCCAACAATGTGTGGGCGGTTAACAAGTATTTCGATGAACGAAAGCCTACTATTCTTCTTAACTCTCATCACGATACTGTAAAGCCAAATTCATCCTATACGCGCGATCCATTTAACGCAGAGGTTACCGATGGTAAGTTATTTGGTTTAGGTAGCAATGATGCAGGCGGACCGCTGGTTTCGTTGATCGCTACCTTTCTTCATTTTTACAATCAGGAAAACCTTTCCTTTAATTTGGTATTGGCTGCGACAGCTGAAGAAGAAATTTCAGGTAAGGGGGGAATTGAAAGCATATGGAATTTCATGCCACGAATTGATTTCGCGATTGTTGGCGAACCTACCTTGTGCCACATGGCTGTTGCCGAGAAGGGATTAGTGGTTTTTGATTGTTTAGCGAAAGGTAAGGCAGGTCATGCCGCACGCGAAGAAGGGGAGAATGCACTTTACAAGGCACTTTGTGATATTGAATGGTTCCGGACTTATAGGTTTCCAAAAGTCTCTCCCACATTGGGTGAAATTAAAATGACGGTTACAGTAATCCATGCCGGTCAGCAACATAACGTGGTGCCTGCCGAATGTTCCTTTACTGTTGATGTGCGGGTAACGGATGCGTATACCCTGGAAGAAGTATTGGAGATTATTCAGCAACATGTTTCCTGTGAGGTTGTTCCGCGCACCATGCGTTTGCGTCCTTCAGGAATTGCAGAAGATCATGTTTTGGTTCGTGCTGCGGAGAAATTGGGAATACACCAATATGGTTCGCCAACCACGTCCGATCAGGCGTTGATTCCAGTGCCTTCTGTTAAAATTGGTCCCGGGGATTCAGCCCGTTCCCATTCGGCTGATGAGTTTATTTTTGTGGAGGAGATAAAAGCGGGTATCGAGACCTATATTGAGGTATTAAATCAATGTTCAACCTTGTTGCCAGTTACCGGTTTCCAGTCACCGGTAACCGGTAACCGGTAACTGGCGACCTATGAGCAAACTGTGGCAAAAAGATAAAGACTCTTTAAAATCTGTTGAATCCTTTACGGTTGGGAAGGATCGAGAGCTGGACATGTACCTCGCTCCATTCGATGTATTGGGTTCATTGGCTCACATCCGTATGCTGGAGTCGATCGGGTTGCTGACAAAAGAAGAACTGGAGATATTATCCGGTGAATTGAAATTAATTTACAAGCGTATTGAAGCGGGTGATTTCAGAATTGAAGAAGGTGTAGAAGATATTCATTCTCAGGTTGAACTGGAGCTAACGAAAAAACTGGGCGATGTTGGAAAAAAAATTCACAGCGGCCGCTCGCGTAACGACCAGGTATTGGTAGATATTAAATTGTATTTGCGCAATGAAATTGAACAACTGGTAATTGAAATTAAGAGCGTGTTCGATCTGCTGATCGTGCAAAGCGAAAAGCACAAACAGTTTTTATTGCCGGGGTATACGCATTTTCAATTGGCCATGCCATCATCTTTTGGGTTATGGTTTGGAGCGTATGCTGAAAGCCTGGTGGATGATGTAATAACGCTGGAGGCGGCTTATCGGGTGGTAAATAAAAATCCATTAGGCTCGGCCGCTGGCTATGGCTCTTCTTTTCCGTTGAACAGAAAGATGACTACCGAGTTGCTTGGGTTTGATGATCTGAACTACAACGTGGTGTATGCACAGATGGGGCGAGGAAAAACAGAGCGCATTGTTGCATCGGCTTTGGCCAATGTAGCGGCAACCTTGGGCAAGCTTTCTACGGATGCCTGTTTGTTCCTCAATCAGAATTTTGGCTTCATCAGCTTTCCGGATGAGTTGACTACCGGCTCCAGCATTATGCCTCATAAAAAGAATCCGGATGTCTTTGAATTGATCCGGGCACGGTGCAATCAGGTGATGGCACTTCCGAATGACATTACGTTGATGATCGCCAACCTGCCCTCCGGCTATCACCGCGATTTGCAATTGCTGAAGGAAGTACTGTTTCCGACTATTCAGCAGTTGAAAGATTGTTTGAAAATGACCCATCTGATGCTATCCAATATTCAGGTAAAGGAGAATATTCTGAAGAATGACACGTATAAATTTTTATTTAGCGTAGAGGAAGTAAATAAGTTGGTGCTGGCGGGAATGCCTTTCCGGGATGCGTATAAGAAAATTGGATTGAACATTGAGAAAGGTGAGTACAAGCCCGATAAAAAGGTGGAGCATACCCATCAAGGAAGTATAGGGAAATTATGCAATGATGAGATTGCACGGATGATGAAAGAAGTGTTGGAGAAATTCTGGTTCAACCGGGTGCATGAGGCTATTCAAAAATTATCAAGTTAACGTCATTGCGAGCGGAAGCGTGGAATGAGCGATGGAGTGAAGCCTGTCTGCCGAACAGGCAGGCAATCTCAATCTTCACGCTTAGTTCCTATTATGTAGTGAGGGATTGCTTCGTCACGCAAAATTTTTTGCTAAAAATACTGTTTGGGAAGCGTTCCTCGCAATGACGTCAAATATTTTCTCGTCATTGTGCCTGCTTGCTTAGGGCTAATGACAGTTTAAAACTTTTCAGACCCTTTATCAGAAAATCTCGTAGACTTAAAATCCTTATTCCACGTAAGCACATCTTCCAATACAGTTACCTTGCGCAAGGAGCCATTTAAAACAATTTCATCCCCCCAGGTGGCGGTAAGCTTTTCTGTACTGCCCCACGCATTGAAAAAACTATAATATCCACCCTTGGGCTTGTACATGGTTTGGCCATCCGTTTCGGATTCAATAACCATATTCTCTTTCTCAATTCTCGACTTCAATTTTTCCTTAAAGTTGGGTAGGGCTTGATAGTCGTTAATGTAAAGTGTGCCAGTCCTAAATCCTGTGGTGGCTATCGAGGCGAGCAACAACGGATAAAATATACCTGCCATCAGTATAAAACCCACACTTACATCCCATACCGAGTGATCCATATAAGCGGTGAGAAAAGTAAACAGGTTAAACAGCACGAGCAGAATACCGGCCAGTTTCAAAAAAGTTTTAATACTCCATTTCGATATCTCCTTTCGGATACGCATAACTTGAACTAATTTTCCGCAAAATAAGTATTGTATCTGTTATGAATCTATCTCCTGAAATTCTTTTGTGGATTATTGTGGGCATTGTGGTGGTCAGTTTTGTCTTCGGTCAGGTACTGGAATATATCAACCTGAAAGCCATGCGCACTGATATCCCTGCCGATGTCGCTGCCTTTTACGAAAAGGAGAAGTATGAAAAGTCGCAGCGGTATCATAAAGAAGTTACCCGTTTTTCATTTCTGAGTTCTGTAGTGAGTTTTGCTCTTTCGTTATTGATGCTTTTGTTGGGCGGTTTTGGGTGGGTAGACGGATTACTTTGGGCAGTTACCGAAAATCAATTGGCGTTAGCCCTGCTCTTCTTTGGCGCACTTGGTATTGCTTCCGATGTGCTAACGCTGCCATTCCAGTGGTATGGCACGTTTGTTATTGAGGAGAAATATGGTTTTAATAAAACCACCGTAAAAACTTTTATCATCGATAAGCCGAAAGGCTATGTGCTAGGTGCACTTATTGGCGGGGGCTTGTTGGCTGCCCTGATCTTCCTGGTAGAAACCATCGGGCCTGATTTCTGGATATGGTTTGCGGCTATTGCCTGCGGATTTATGTTGTTTATGAACATGTTTTATACTTCGCTTATCCTTCCTCTGTTTAATAAGCTTACACCGTTACAGGATGGAGAATTAAAATCGGCCATTGAAGAATTTGCCAGGAAGATTAATTTTCCCATTACGAACGTGTTCGTTATCGATGGGTCAAAACGTTCCAATAAGGCCAATGCATTCTTTTCGGGTATAGGCAAGCGCAAGAAAATTGTTTTGTATGATACCCTCATTTCCAACCATACCACCGAAGAATTGGTGGCGGTGCTGGCGCATGAGGTTGGTCATTACAAGAAAAAGCATATCATCTGGAGTTATGTGCTTTCTGTGGTGCAGATTTTCTTTATGTTGTTTGTGCTTTCACTGATGGTGTTCAATGAAAATTTATCGCTAGCCTTGGGCGGCAGTCAGCTGGCTATTCATTTAAACCTGCTGGCCTTCACGATTTTGTTTTCACCCATCTCTGCTGTAACCGGTCTTTTTATGAATCTGTACAGTCGCAAGAATGAATTTGAA
>CAZQXC010000084.1:10514-10903 GCA_964597075.1 uncultured Roseivirgaceae bacterium
ATGGAAACGTTCAGCGGTAAGGCACTAGCCGATGCGTTGAAAAAGCTTTCGGTAGAAAATCTCTCCAATCTACACCCACACCCGGCTTATGTATTTTTTTATTATTCCCACCCGCCCTTGTTGAAACGGTTGGAGCGGATTATCTAAATTATTGTTTCTTCTTTCTTGCAGAATTCTATAACGGATCCTGAGTTTGATCCACTGTGTCCTCTTCGAGAGACACAGCGAAGAAGTGAAAAACACCACTGTCAGTTCAGCTGCGCCAATTGCACATTAACGTTTGTGTTTATTTAGTGCCGGGTATTTGAAACACGTCAGTGTCCCACGTTGATACACTAAATTAGTTGATTACATGTAAATGGCAACACTAAACCCCTGCATGGCATATG
>CAZQXC010000085.1:0-10694 GCA_964597075.1 uncultured Roseivirgaceae bacterium
AGTCTGGCCATGTGCAATCTTCCTTCGGCATAGTGCAACAAATCCAGGTTGCGATGAACAGCCACCTCCTCTGCAATCCGGGGCATTCCTTTTAGCCCCAACATCGTACTCTGAATACCTTCGTGCATTTGCCCGAACATGTTCAGCCAGATATCTTCCGGATGGTCGATGAGTACGCCCTTAAACTTTTGTAAATACTGCAGCGACTTCAGAAAAATATCGGTATGCCAGAGTGTTTTCAATCCATCGGTAAACGCCACTGCTCCAGCTTCATGCAGATCAATCATTTCGGTCAGCTCTTCGCCCTTATTATCACGGGTAACCGAAGCCAAGGCATGGATTTGCACCAACCGTATGTCGTTATTCTTAGTCAGGTATTTAACATCATTTTTTGTCTGGATGCACGGCACCGTATTCGGTAGCACGGCAATTTCGGTGAAACCACCAGCCGCGGCAGCCTTGGAAACCGATTCCAAATCTTCCTTTTGCTCCAAACCCGGGTCGCCCACAAATGTACCCAGGTCGAACCAGCCGGGTGAGAGCAGCATACCTTCAGCTTGGATTACTTTATCGGCCTGGAAGATCTTATCGCCAATATCGGTTATCCGGCCATTTTGAAGGAGTACGTTTTTAACTTTTTTATGAAAGGGGGAATTGGGATCGAGGATTTTGGCAGCCTGGATGAGTATTTTCATTAACCCTTATTTTAGAAAGCGGATTAGTAGTATCTCCACCAACAGGAAGATAAGCGCTAATATCAGTGCAAACTTCCATAATGGTTTCCCCAAATATCTTGTTTTTATTTCGTTACTGAAAGTATCGGACGAAGTTGCCTCGAAAAGAGTGAGGTTATCTCCCCCACCCAGCTGTTGCTTTACCTCCTCAGCCCTTAATTGCTTAAGCAGCGATTCATTACTATTCAAATTGAAGGCAAAAAGTCCAGCAGTATCCCTACCCACTACTGCATGGTAAAATCCAGCCTGCATGGAGAATCGTGGTAATTCCAGAATAACCCGGTCGGTTAGTTTTCGCTGAAAAGGAATTATTTCCTGTTGCCCTATTAACCGTACAGGCTGTTCGCCCGGCAGACTATCCACACGCATAGTAATCAGGGTTTCATCCAAATTATAGTAAGGTTTCCAATCTGCTTTCTTAGCCGATGTCGCGATCCGGTACATCACAGGGAGAAACAGGAAGTTGTTATTCAAATCAGAATACTCCGGCTGAAGCGGTGAGGCCAGCAAAAATATCTTGCCGCCTTGTGTAAACTGAGAAAGAAAGGGCTTCTCGTTCTTAAACTTTAAAATGGCTGAACGATCGTTGCCCCAATCGAGTACGCGCCTCCCCTTGGGCAATACCAACCGGTTGGAACGTTCCTCAAAAATATTTTCAAAAAACGGATTACTGAAGTCGGGATTTTCCAATACCGACAATTGTGTTTCACCAGCGAAGGAAAGGGATGGAATCGCTAACAGATTTCGATAGGATGCTACATCAGGGTTCGTTGAAGGAATGATCATCAGCGCACCGCCTCCCGTAATGTAGTTACGCAGTGCCGAAACAAGTGCGCCATCTACAATATCCAATGCATTCAGTACCACCAGGTCAGCTTCCTGAAAAGCGGAGTAGTTAATATTTTTCGAATCGAATGATCGAAAACCAAACACCTCTTTGTTACCGAATACTTTCTCAATGGGCGAGGTGTCCGCTGCACTTTTAATTTCTATGACCTTTACTTTTTCAGAGAAATTTAAGGCCAGGTAAAATTCATTATCAAAACTAACCGGATAATCGTTGAAGCTGACTACAGCCCGACTGTTACCCCGGTCAGTGGAAACAAGGTCGAACGATGTCGAAGCACTTCCCTGGGCAGCTATACTCACCGAACTGGTGCCGGTTTGAATGCCATTAACCGTAAGCTTTACTAAAAGCTGGTCGATAGCTTTTGTGCCATCGTTTCGCAGTTTTAGTATTACCGTATTCTTTTCTCCGCCTACCACAAAAGGATTTTCCAGGTAAGCTGTGTCAACAAAAATATTAGCCAGCGGCTCGAAGGCTAACGGAATAAGGTGAAGCCGCTGTGTACTGTCCATCAACGATGAAGAAAGTATACCCGTGGTAGATTGTTGAAAATCGGAAATCCAGAAAATTTCATCTTGTGTACGGGTGCGGTTGGTATTGTCAATCCGGCCCTTCACTTCTTTAAACGTTCTGGTTACAGGCGATAATCGAATCTGCGCAAGCAAGTCAATTACTTCAGCTTTGGTTTTATAGGTATTTGAAAATGGAGCAAAGTCGTTGGTCACTAACTGAAAGCCGGTCTCTTGCGGAAAAATATCCGCAATCTGGTTGGCCATAGAAATACCGGCATCTAACGCGCGGATTTTTTCTCCCACCAGCACCGACATGCTCAGGGAGTTATCCAGATAGATGATGATATTCTGTTGTGCGGCAAGTTGTTCCTTTGCCGGAATAAAAGGCTGGGCAAAAGCAAGAATTAAAAATAACAGGAACAGTAACCGTGAAAGCAGGATCAGGTAGTGCTTTAGTTTCCGCTTGGCCGAAGTGGCTTCCTGTACCTGTCGTAGGAACCTGGTACTGGAGAAATAAATCTTCTGCGTCTTCCTGAAATTAAAAAGGTGGACGATGATGGGGATGGAAAGCGCTGTTAGCGCCCAAAGAAATGCAGGAAAGACAAAACTCATTGGTGCAAATTACAATTTACGTATGATGAATTACGAATTTATCGAACGGATAACGCTAAAATTTGATTGGCGGAAAGGTGACTTATTGGATGGTTTTTACTTCGTATGCCGTTTGATGCCCGTACGTCATGCTACGTTTGTTAATTTCAAAACAACCATCTTATTATTAAAGTCAAGATTATAGTCCCTAAAAAGCCGATTGTCTTATTTGAGTTTCCCCAAGCCATTGCTTCATAAATATCAGTGTTCTTTGCTGGTCTAAGAATTTCGGAAAATGACTTAACTCCTTTTTTAGAAAAGAAACTTATAATTCGGTAATAAATCCAACAGTATACTGCCCCCATATATTCAAAAATATACATACCCTATATCAGTTATTTCCAATAATCTCACTAGTGAAATTAATTCTTTTGCTTTATTGTAGCTGCTGATCAAGTGCTTTTTTGTTTATTGTGCTTCCAGACACGCATTTAGATTAAAGTTAAAATTTGATTGGCGGAAAAGTGACTTATTGGATGGTATAACGTCAAAGGTTACGAGAGCCGGGGTCTCATACCGAATATTTCATTCTTCCTTAGATCGCGGGTCAGTCCTCCCTGCCCGCAATGGCTTCCGCAACGGATGCCCGCGATGACACTATAACTCGATTGTCATCGCGGCCGAGGCAACGAGAGCCGCGATCTTATTATTTTTCCTTTAAAGACCCTAATTCTCTTGGATCATACCATCCTTCACTAAGATCAATCCATTGCGGATTCATTTTACTAACTAAATCAATCTTCCACTTTCTAAGGTATTTCTTCAATTGCTTCTCACGATGAATTGCATCACGTACATCTGAATACTCCTCAAAATAAACAAGCTGATTACAATTGTATTTTGAGGTAAACCCTTTGTTGAATTTGGTTTTATGAAGAAAAACCCGATCCTCTAAACTGTTCGTCATGCCTGTATAGAATACAGTATGTCTTTTGTTAGTAAGGATGTAAACAAAATAGGTCATAGTTAAAATAATTTCGATTAAAGAGATCGCGGGTCAAGCCCGCGATAACAAAAAAGCCGGACCCATTGCTGAGCCCGGCTTTTACCATCAACTAAAACCTAACCAATTACTGTTGCTTACCACCCAGCATCACCAGGTCATTCACATTAATCTCGGTGATGTAGCGCTTCTCGCCCTTGTCGGTTTCGTAATCACGGTGCACCAGTCTGCCCTCAATGCAAACCTCTTGTCCTTTTTTCAGGTACTTCTCGGCAACACCTGCCAGTTTACCCCAAATCACCACGTTGTGCCACTGGGTGTCTTCAACTTTCTCGCCTTTCTGATTTTTGTAGGCGTCAGACGTAGCGATGGAGAAGGAAACCTTCTTCTTGTCACCAAACTCTTTCACTTCAGGATCTTTGCCTAAACGACCGATCAACTGCACACTGTTTCTCAAACTTTTCATAACTGTATAATTTATTGGTTTAACATACTTATCTGTGTCACGCTTCGACAGGCTTAGCGTGACTGCCAACCAGTTATTGTCGATTGACGATGCAAAGGTGTGGGGAGAAAAAAACCCGACTCGTATGATAATCGCTTACTTTCGGTTATATTCGTTTGTAAACGTTTAAAAACGGATTAAAAAAACGTAAAAACACACAAATCATGGCTAAAACAGAGGAAAAAGTATGTTTGGAGTGTGGCGATAAAATAAAGGGCCGGGCGGATAAAAAGTTTTGTTCCGACCAGTGCCGCATCAGTTACAACAATAAACTCAACAGCGATGAGACTAATTATGTGCGCAACGTGAACAATATTTTACGCAAAAACAGGCGCCTCTTAATGGCGCTTAACCCCACCGGTAAAACACGGGTAAGTCGTGAAAAACTTAATGAAAAGGGATTTGATTTTGGTTACTTTACCAGTCAGTATAAAACCAAGGAAGGTGCAGTCTATTACTATTGCTACGAACAAGGCTACCTTGAAATGGATAAGAATTACTTCCTGTTGGTGGTGAAAAAAGAAATGTAAACTTTAACGCTGATCCGATGAACCAACCCCTCATTACCAACGATGCCGTAGTACTAGGCATGCTCATGGTCATTCTGGCCTTTGTTTTCAAAACAGCTAGTGGCGATCAACCCTTTTGGAAAAAGTTTTATACGTATGTGCCCTCCCTCCTGCTTTGTTATTTTATTCCCTCCATTTTAAACTCTACGGGAATTATTTCCGGTGAACAATCAGGGTTATACAAAATTGCATCACGCTATTTACTACCAACAAGTTTGATCTTGCTAACACTCAGTATTGATTTCAAAGCTATTATGCGCTTAGGGCCTAAAGCGGTAATTATGTTTTTAGCCGGAACTGTGGGTGTGATTATTGGTGGCCCATTGGCAATTATCATCGTTTCGTTTTTTGCTCCCGATTTAATTGGCGGAGAAGGACCGGATGCTGTGTGGCGGGGCATGACTACCATTGCCGGAAGCTGGATTGGTGGTGGCGCTAACCAGGCGGCCATGCTGGAAGTTTTTGGTGCCAGTGCAGCATTGTTCTCCATCATGGCTACGGTGGACGTTATTGTGGGAAATGTTTGGACTGCCGTACTGCTGTACGGCTCTGGCCGTGCCAACAAAATTGATAAATTTTTCAAAGCAGACTCATCAGCCATTGAGGATGTGAAAAAACGCATTGAAAGTTTTCAGCTCAGTGTGATGAAGATGCCGAAATTGGCCGATACCATGTTGATTTTTGGAATTGGTTTCGGCTTAACAGGGCTTTCGCATTACCTATCCGATTTCATTGTACCGTACATAAAAAGTCTTCCCACCGAATGGGAGCTCGACCGGTTCAGTCTGGATTCAGCTTTTTTTTGGATTGTGGTGTTAGCCACCACCTTTGGTTTAATCCTGTCGTTCACGAAAGCCCGTAACCTGGAAGGTGTGGGTGCTTCGCGATTAGGCAGCGCGTTGTTGTACGTATTGGTGGCTACTATCGGTATGCAAATGGATTTAAAATCCATCTATTACAACATTGAACTTTTTATGGTTGGCGGTATATGGATTTTGATACATGTAATTATCCTTTTGCTTACTGCCAGGTTGATTAAGGCTCCATTCTTTTTCACCGCGGTTGGCAGCATGGCCAACATTGGAGGAGCCGCTTCAGCGCCTATTGTGGCGTCTGCCTTTCATCCATCGCTTGCACCTGTTGGTGTATTGCTGGCTGTATTGGGTTATGCCTTGGGTACATACGGGGCCTGGCTGTGCGGCATTTTGATGCAGGGTGTAGCGCCCTAATTCCAGATTTCAAATTTCACAATTTCAGGAAGAAACAGGATTAAAACCGTTCAGGATTAAATGCGGTGATGGCAATACTGGTAGTCTCTCTTTCGAGTACTTCACTTACTAATTTTCCGGTACCCGGTCCGAGGCTAAGGCCCATCATGGAATGTCCTGTGGCAATCACAAGATTGGAAATTTTCGATGATCTTCCAATGTAGGGTAAGCCATCCGGAGAGCAGGGGCGTAAGCCGTGCCACACCTCCTCTTTCTTTGGCATAGCGACTTTCATTTCCGAGTAGTATTTAGGAATAGCCTCCACTATTCCTTTGACCCGGCTCATATTAATAGAATGATCAATACCCGTAATTTCCATGGTTCCGCCAAACCTCAAGGTGTTACCCATGGGGGTAACGGCTACCCGTTCTTCCAGGAAGATGGAAGGAATGCGGGCATTCTTCTTTACATCCTCAACCGTGAAGCTGTAACCTTTGCCCGCCTGCATCGGTAAGGTAATGTTAAGCTTTGACACCATCACTCCTGACCACGAACCCGTGGCGATCACAACTTCATCAAATTCAAAGTCGCCCTGGTTGGTTTTAACCACCTTAATCTTTCCAAATTCAAGTTCATAATCCTGAACTACGGTAGATGTGTGAATTTTAACACCGCTATTTTGCAGAAATAGAATCAACTGACTTACCAACGCCTGCGGTGTAATGTGTGCATCTCCCGGATAGTACACGCCACCCCTAACATTCACCCGGATGTCGGGTTCAAGTTTCTGAATTTCCTCAGGCGAAAGTACGTGTGCTTCCACACCCAGTTTGTTGGCGTACGCAGCACCTTGCTGCTCTTCATGCTCAGTTTCCTTTGTCTGGTAGAGCATGAGCAAACCTCGCTCATGATAGCCGAAATCAAAAGATAAATCTTTTGCGAGTTGCTGATACATGGCTTTACTCAGCAAGCTGATTTCCTTTAGTGCCGGAGCGGCAGCGTCAACGTGTTTTTTGTTGGCGTGCTTATAAAACTCCCAGCCCCATTTGATCAACTCACCACTCAGGCGAGGTCTTACATAAAACGGACTCGTAGAATTAAACATCCAACGCATGCCCTTGGCAATCATACCGGGTGATGCCAGCGGAATAATATGACTGGGTACAATCATGCCGGCATTGCCAAACGAACAACCATCCTTCAGGTCACTTTGATCGATGATGGTAACTGTATGGCCAGCTTTCATCAAATAATATGCTGAGCTTAAACCAATGATGCCGCCTCCGATGATACCTACTCTCATGATGCTGGATCAAATTACCTGAAACCCATACGCATACGGATCATCTTCGGGATCTATTGTGATGGTATTGAAACCATAAATTTTCGCCCAACCTTCCACACTGGGAATAATGGCCGGCTTTCCGTGTAAATCGGTTACTTCTTCAATCCGGCCAATAAATTTTGAACCAATGATGCTTTCATGGATGAAATCTTCTCCGGGTTTCAATTTTCCTTTCGCATGCCATTGTGCAAGTCGTGCCGATGTGCCTGTACCGCATGGTGACCGGTCAATGGCCTTGTCGCCATAGAAAACTGCATTGCGTGCAGATGAAGTCGAATCAATTACTTTTCCTGTCCATAAAATATGACTGCACCCATTAATGGTTGGATTATCCGGATGTACGAATGAGTACTTCTCATTGATATTTTTTCGCAGCGCACGGCTCCAGTTGATAAGCTGATCGGCTGTGTAGTGTTCAAGACCAGGAAAATTTGGTTGTGGATCAACGATGGCATAGAAATTTCCGCCATAGGAAACATCCAGTGTTAGCTCACCGAGATCAGGGCAATGCACGGTAATGTTCTCTGCTGCCAGGTATGCTTTCACGTTGGTAATCTTCACCGACTTCACCTTCTTTCCCTCCTGCTTATACTCCACACGAACATGACCTGCCGGAACTTCCAGGTTCAACACACCCGGAGTTTTGGGCATAACCAGACCGTGTTCAATGGCAACCGTTACGGTGCCAATGGTACCATGACCACACATCGGTAAACAACCACTGGTTTCAATGAAGAGTATGCCCATATCGTTGATCGGATCGGAAGGTGGATATAAAATACTTCCACTCATCATATCATGCCCCCGGGGTTCAAACATTAATCCTTTTCGTATCCAGTCATATTCACGCAAGAAATGCTGACGTTTTTCACTCATGGTCTTCCCGATCAACAGAGGACCGCCACCGGCTACGACACGCACAGGATTGCCACAAGTATGTGCATCGATGCAGAAGAAAGTCTTTACTGGATGCTGGTTACTGGTCGTTGGTTCAAACATCGTAAGAATTAATTATTGGATAGTGGCTATTATTATTTCTCGAGTACCGATCAAAGTTTAAGATTCAAGACTCATGGGTTCAGAACCCCAATTCAGAAATTCAAAAATCCTAAATCTAAAATCTAAAATCATTTCCTCCCCCACTCCCCGTCCCTCAGTCGCCAGATGCCCAACGGATTTTCATCCTTTAATTCATCCGGCAATAACGTATTGGAAAAATTCTGGTACGAAACCGGACGAGCGAAACGCTTGATGGCATCAGCACCAACTGCGGTAAAGCGCGAATCAGTCGTGGCTGGGAATGGTCCGCCATGGTTCATCGCTGCACAAACCTCCACACCGGTAGGCACACCGTTCAGAATGATACGGCCGGCTTTCTCCACCAGTATGTTTAACAGGTTTTTGTGTTTTGCCACTTCTTTTTCATCGGCAATAATGGTTGTGGTTAATTGGCCGTTAACACGATTAATAACACTATGTAGCTCATCCAGATTTTGACAGCGGATAATTATTGAAAACGGACCGAATACTTCTTCGGCAAGGGAAGGGTTCTTACAAAACTCCAGTGCGGGTGCCGAAGCCACCAGTGGCCGACCTTGCGTTTCATGGGCATCAGTTGCCGATTGCCCTTCAACCTTTACTCCTTTCTGTGCCAATGCCTGGGATAGTCTCTTCGAATAATTATCCGCTATACCCTGATGCAGCATAGTACCGGGCACGGCTTTTTGAATTTCCGTTGCCAGACTTTTTATAAACCGATCAAGACCTTCACCTTCCATGGCAATTATCAAACCGGGGTTAGTACAGAATTGTCCAACACCAAGCGTAATGGATCCCGTCAGTTTCGCAGCCGTACCTTCGGCATCACGAACCAGTGTTTCCGGTAAAAGTATAACGGGATTGATGCTGCTCATCTCAGCAAATACCGGAATGGGTTCTGGTCGCTTATTCGCCAAATCAAACAATGCTTTTCCTCCTGCAAGTGATCCTGTAAAACCTACCGCTTTTGTTAGTGGATGCTTGACCAACGCCTGACCGACCTCAAAGCCAGCACCATACACGTGCTGAAAAACACCTTTCGGCATCCCCGTTTTTTCCATAGCATTTTTAATTGCATCCGCTATAAGGGTGGATGTTTTCGCATGAGCCGGGTGCGCTTTTACTATTACCGTACAACCGGCCGCTAAAGCAGATGCTGTATCACCACCCGCTGTTGAATAGGCCAACGGAAAATTGGCAGCACCAAATACCACCACCGGACCAATCGGCACTAACATTTTACGGATATCGGGTTTGGGTGTCGGCATACGTTCCGGTAATGCTGTATCAACCCTCGCTTCCACCCACGATGCCTCCTCCACCAGATCAGCAAACATGCGGCAATGCGATGTAGTGCGACCTCGTTCATTGACAATGCGCGCTTCAGGCAGATTAGTTTCCTTCATGGCGGTTTGCACCAACTCGTTGCCTAGTGCTTCAATCTGATCCGCAATAGCACGCAAAAATTCCGCTTTCTTCTTACCCGAAAAGTTCTTGTACGAAAGAAAAGCAAGGTGTGATTCGTTCAACGCTTCGTTTACTTGCGCAACTGTTGTATCTGTGTAATTCATAGTGGTGAGTAGTAAGTATCAAGTAATAAGTATTAAGATCAATCAGGTCTTACTACTTTAATCTTATAGCTTAGGTCTATTTTTTATTCCTTCCCGAATTATCCTGAGTACCCTTTCCCGCTCTTCACCAACAAGTGTTAACCGTGGGGCACGTACATGTTCGGAACCAATACCTGCTTCCTGCTCGGCCAACTTAATATACTGTACTAATTTTGGGTGAATATCCAGTTCCAACAATGGTAAAAACCACCGGTATATTTTTATGGCTTCATCAATCTTTCCGGCCTTGGTTAATTTATATACGGCTACCGTTTCTTTCGGGAACGCACACACCAGTCCGGCTACCCATCCATCTGCCCCCAACATGATCTCCTCCATGGCAATGGTGTCTACACCGCAAAGAATTTTAAAGCGATCACCAAAGCGGTTGATCATGCGGGTAACGTTCGAAGCGTCACGCGTTGATTCTTTCACCGCTTGTATGTTTTTATTTTCCGCCAGCTCATCAAACATTTCCAATGTCACTTCAATTTTATAATCTACCGGATTATTATAGATCATAATCGGTAAGCTGCTTGACTCTGCAACTGCTTTAAAATAAGCAACTGTCTCGCGATGGTCGGATTTATAGCGCATGGGGGGAAGCATCATCAATCCGGTTGCTCCGTACTTTTCTGCTTCGGCCGCAAGTTTCACCGCTTCGCGTGTGCTGCCTTCAGCAATATTCATAACAACAGGTACCTTACCCGCCACCTTATCTACCGCGAATTT
>CAZQXC010000086.1:0-10680 GCA_964597075.1 uncultured Roseivirgaceae bacterium
AATCTGTCGAAGCTGGCGCTTATAGGTTTCGATATTTTTTGCCGTTGTAACAGCAGGATGCTGGCCGGTTTGAATAGCGTATTGTTCGGCCGGAAGGCCAAAGGCATCAAAGCCCATGGGGTGCAAAACGTTATACCCCTTTAACCGCTTATAACGGGATACAATATCCGAGGCGATATACCCGAGCGGGTGGCCCACATGCAATCCTGCCCCGGAAGGGTAGGGAAACATATCAAGAACATAGTACTTGGGTTTAGAAGGATTGGCGGTAACCTTATAGAGCCCCTCTTTTTCCCATTTTTCCTGCCATTTCTGCTCGATTCGCTTGATCTCTTCTTTGCTGTATTCCGCCATAGTTGTGTTATTCTGCCTTTAGAACCTCCAAAAATAATCCAATACTTGAAAATCCCCATCCGCAATATCAAACAGCTCATCTGTCTGATTCAACAGGCTGGTAACTCCTTTTAGAAAGGGCGCATCATGGTTTGCACTTTTACCGTGAAGTCAGCCAAAAGCGAGTGTCATGAAAGCAAATATTATCAGTGTATTACTACTACTTTTAGCGGGTACACTAGCTGCCCAGACTAAAATTTCAGGAATCGTAACCGATGCTAAGGGTGAACCAGTACCGGGTGCCAACATTATTTTACTCAATACCTATGATGGCACCACTTCGGATGCGTCTGGTGAATATGAATTTGTGACTTCAGAAATAGGGATACAAACGCTGGTAGTAAAGTTCATCGGTTATAAGGAATTCAGACAAACTCTTGACCTCAGTACATCAACGCTTGAAGTAAGCGTGACCCTGAAAGAAGAAATCAATCAACTTGAAGCCGTAACCATAACAGCGGGTGCTTTTGGTGCCAGTGATGAATCGCGCAGAACGATATTTAAAGCTGTTGATATTGCCACCACCGCAGGGGCAACAGCAGATATTGCCGGAGCATTGAATACATTGCCTGGCACACAAAAAGTCGGGGAAGAAGGTCGCCTGTTTGTACGTGGGGGCAGTGGCAATGAAGCCCGTACTTTTATTGATGGTATGTTGGTATTGGATGCCTACGGCCCTGCAGCACCCAATACACCTTCACGCGGTAGGTTTCTCCCGTTCATGTTTAAAGGCACCAGTTTCAGCACAGGAGGTTACTCTGCTGAGTATGGTCAGGCCCTTTCATCGGCCTTGGTATTGGATTCAAAAGACGAGGAACAATTTTCCCGCACCGATATCGGGATACTATCGGTCGGTGCAGATGTAGCCCATACGCAGGCCTGGGATAACGCATCGTGGGCAAGTAAGATTGGTTACACAAACATCCGCCCTTACTTTAAACTCATTAGCCAGGAAATAGATTGGGTTAGGCCACCGGAATCGGTAGAAGCCAGTTCGGCTTACCGGCAGCGAGTGGGGAAGGACGGTATGTTTAAAATTTTTGGAAACTATAATCACTCCAACTTTGCCTTATACGATCATGGTATTGCGGATCCTTCCGTGAAAATTTTACAGGATTTAGCCAACAACTTTGGTTATCTCAATGGTTCCTACAAGACTTCACTCAATTCCAAATGGTCAATCCGATCGGGATTATCCTACACGACAATTAATAATGATACCCAACTGAATGATTTTAAGTTAACGGAAACCGATAGAGGTATTCATGCCAAACTAGCCTTTGATGGTTCAGTATCCGACAAAGTGGAAATCCGTTTGGGTGCTGAAATGATTAACCATGATTATGAAGCAAGCGTGGATACATCCGCTATGGCGATAGGATTCAATGAAGTGATCACATCAATCTTCGCGGAGGCTGATATCTATACCAGTAATACGTTCGTCACGCGTGTGGGTGGACGGGTTGAACATAATAATCTGCTTAATCAGGCCTCCATTGATCCCCGTATTTCATTGGCTTATAAAACAGGTAAGAATGGACAGGTTTCAGTGGCCTATGGCAAATTCAGGCAATCTCCCAACAATCAGCTGCTTAGAATGAATAATGAATTGCAGCCAGAGAAAGCCGACCATTACATTTTGAATTATCAGCATATAGATAATAACCGTACGTTCCGAATTGAAGGGTATTATAAAACGTACAACGACCTGGTAAAATTTGAAAACGGTAATTCCGATTTTCTTTCCAACGTGGGCTCGGGTTATGCACGAGGTGTAGAGTTGTTTTGGCGCGACAATCGTAGTATTCGCAATGTTGATTATTGGGTTTCATATTCCTACCTCGATACAGAACGCGATTACCTCAATACTCCCTACGCGGTAACGCCTTCTTTTGCTTCTGCGCATAATTTCTCCATTGTGTACAAACACTTTATTACTAAGTTGAAATCTCAACTCGGATTTACATATTCCTTTGCCAGCGGCAGACCCTATAATGATCCGAACCAAGATCAATTTAATAATGGTAAAACAAAGAGCTACCAGGATTTGAGTGGAAATATTGCTTACCTGCCAAAGCCATCGCTAATCGTTTATTTCTCCTGCACTAATTTGCTGGGCCGCGATAACATTTTTGGTTATCAGTACAGTAGAGAACCTAATGATGAAGGTGTATTCGTTAACCGACCAATACGCCAGGCTGCACCTCGATTTGTATTTCTTGGAGTATTTATAACCCTATCAAAAAATAAATCAATTAATCAATTACCGAGTCTCTAACCATTACCATTATGAAAACTATGAACATCATTCCACTTTTTTTGTTGGCTTTGTCGCTACTGGCGTATAAGGCTGCAGCAAATGATCGCTACACCGAGTCAATGCAGAAAAACATCCAGACGGTTTACACGGCTAAAACAAGTGATGAGCTTCAGTCAGCTGTTAATGCTTTTGAACGTATCGGTGAAGCCGAGAAAAGCAAATGGGAACCCTTTTATTATGCCAGCTTTGGCTATGTGATGATGGCAACACGCGAAAAGGAAGCTCAGAAAAAGGATGCTTACCTCGACCTGGCAATTAAAGCCATAGAAAAGGCAAATACTATCAATCCTGGTGAATCCGAAATTGTAGCGTTGGAGGGATTTGTTCACATGATCCGTGTTACAGTAAATCCTGCTTCACGCGGCCAGCAATATTCTGGCATGGCTATGCAGTCGTTTGGTAAGGCTGTGGCTATAAATCCTGATAATCCACGGGCGCTTAGCCTTATGGCACAAATGCAATATGGAACCGCCCAGTTTTTTGGTTCACCAACAACAGAAGCCTGCAGTACGTTGCAAAAAGCCCTTGAAAAATTCGACAACTATTCATCAGAAAATCCGCTTGCTCCGCAGTGGGGAAGAAACATGGCTGAAGGTATGAAGGAGAAGTGTAAATGAGTGGCGCGTAGCGTGTTCCGGATTCCGTGATTTAAATCAACAACAGTACCCCGTAACTCGTACCTCGTAACCCGAACCCCTTACCCATGATATACCTACTCACATATACCCACATCTTTGCCGGGATAATTTTGTTGATTGTTGCACCGTATGCTATGGTGGTGCGTACAGGTGGCGCTGCCCATCGTTTCTGTAAAGGTCAGGCTTCCCTTGGGTTGCTGGCCGCAGGTTTCGGCTTTGGTGGAATGCTTGTGGTCTGGTCGGAATTGAAACCTTACATTAAACCACCACAGGATAAATTCGATTGGTTCTATAGCCACATGGGCAACATGATGGGTGGTTTTATTGCTTCGGTAACCGCTTTTTCTGCACAAGTGATGAACTTTCGTCCAGGGGTAATGCAGTGGATTTGGCCTAGCTTGGTTAGGGTATCCTTGATTATTTATTGGATACAAACTCACCGGAAAAAGTTAAATTCGGGTAAACCATTAGCAAAGTTTATTCAAATGCGTTAAGGTATCTTATCTTGTCCTATGGAAATTTCAAATGCTGTAAAACGAGAAGCTCGGGATGTGCTGTTGCTGTTGTTGCTTGGTTTATTAATGACTGTCGTTTTAGGATACACGAAAAGTAAGCAACAATTTTGGATAGTTGGATCATTTACAGGCTTGATGTGGGTCTTCTTGTGGAAGGGTAACGGGCTTATCAGCGGTATAATATCTGACCGTATTAACTGGCTGAAAGCACCCGTTAAAAGCCTAGCCTTCCTCTCGATGGGTAGTATAGTCTATACGATAAGCAGTATTCTTCTGCTTGTAAAATTTTACGAATGGGCGTTTGATGTTGATTTTGGAAAATCTGAAGGTATGGTATATTCCGCTATCGTCATCACCATCATTATCTCTTTATTTATGCACGGCCGTTCTTTTTTGCTGGAATGGAAACAAAGTGCATTGGATGCAGAAAAATTAAAACGAGAAAATGTAACTGCTCGTTATGAGAGCCTGAAAAATCAGGTTAACCCTCATTTCATGTTCAATAGCTTTAATGCACTCACCAATCTGGTCTATGAAGATCAGGACCTGGCCGCCAAGTTCATCAAGCAACTTTCTGAAGTATATCGTTACGTGTTGGATACACGCAATCGTGAATTGGTTTCGAAAGTAGAAGAATTAAAGTTTCTGGAGTCATATCTCTTTTTGCAAAAAATACGCTTTGGTGAAAATCTTAAGGTTTCGATTGCATTAGAAAAAGTAAAAACTGATTTTCCTCCACTGGTACTACAAATGCTTATTGAGAACGCAATAAAACATAATGTTATCTCTAGTGAACAACCATTGAAAGTAAAAATATATTCAGCTAACGATTTCATCATAGTTGAAAATAATTTGCAAAAAAAGAAAGTTCTCGCGGAAGAGTCTGCCGGAGTTGGACTTAATAATATCCGATTGCGATATGAGTTTTTGTCGAGTAAAAAAACTGAAGTGGAAGAGCTGGCAGGTAAGTTTATTGTACGCATTCCGATAGTGGAACAGATTGATGCTTAAGCTATGCATGTATTGATTATTGAAGACGAAATCCATGCGGCCAGGCGATTAGAAAAACTGGTACGTGAAGTTATTCCTGAAGCCATCATATCCGGCACAGTGGATGGTGTTAAGAGTTCTGTAAAGTGGTTGAATACTCATCCGGCACCTGATTTAATTCTTATGGATATACAGTTAGGTGATGGATTGAGTTTTGAAATCTTTGAATTGGTTGATGTAAAGTCACCTGTAATTTTTACGACAGCCTATGACGAGTATGCACTCAAGGCGTTTAAGGTGAACAGTATTGACTATATATTGAAACCAGTTGATAAAGATGAACTTCAGGCAGCCATAAAAAAATTCAAGACACTGCTACATGACAAGCATGATTATGACAACAAAATTTCCGAGAGTATCAGTAAAGTGGTAGAATTCCTATCCAAAAAGTACAAAGAACGCTTTGTGGTAAAAGTAGGTGAACACCTGAGAACCATTGAAGTGAAGGATATTCAATACGTGTATAGTTCCGATAAAGCAACCTTTTGCCATACCCGGGATGATCGCAACCATATTCTTGATTTTACCATGGATCAATTGGAGGGAATTTTAGATCCCGCTGTCTTCTTTAGAATCAATCGCAAATTTATGGTAAGTTCTTCATCGATTAAGGATATTATCAGTTATACCAATAGCCGCTTAAAGATTGTGCTCAATGGATTACAGGATAATGACATTATTGTTGCCAGGGAGCGGGTGCAGGAGTTTAAACGGTGGCTGGACCGGTAGTTTTGCTATTCTTTACCTAAAAGCTTTTTCAGTTTGTCAATATCACTTTGCTTAATAGGCTTGGTAATATATTGAATCACATTTTTGTGTTCGAAAGCCTGATCCTTGTCGTGTTTGTTATTTGAACTGGTAAGCACTACAATTTGTGATTTTTCTTTAATGCTTGGGTCCATTTTCTCGAAGCTTTCCAGAAATCCAAAGCCGTCAATATTGGGCATATTCAGGTCTAGAAATATGATGTCGGGCGGGGAGCCATTTGCGTGGCTATTTAACGAATCAATTGCCTCTTGCGCTGATTTAAAGGCAATTAGGTTATTCGTAAAACTATAAACCTCCAGAAATCTCTGTTGAATGAAAAGATCAATCTCACTATCGTCAATCAATACTGTTGTGTCAACTACCCTTTCCATGATTATAGCACAATAAAGCCGTTTATAGAATAAACATAATACAAATCACGCAGAAAGGAAAAATTGGCCTAAAAAATGTTTTTTTTGCGTTTTTATGGCAACAAAAAATGTAGTAAAATTGAACTATTAAAACTAACCGAAACCATGAATTCTAAAAACGCCCTGTATTTATTTTTCTCTGTTACACTTATTCTCGGTCTAAATGGTTGTGGATCATCGGGTGATAAGAACAAAAATCCGGATGAATTTAAGGAAGCTGAAGAGAGTCTTCGCACTACCATCGAGGATGTAGTTTATAATATTCCATCTCCTACTGAAATACCCTATCTTATCCAACAAACCGGTGCTGAGTTTAATCAAGGCTTGTTAAATTCACGTGACAAAGCTGATCAATATATGAACCGTACGGATAAGGCCTCCCTTAACCTTGGGGTGTATACAGCCGATATTGGTTACCTTACTTCTTATGATAAAACACAGGAAGCTATTGAGTATCTGAATGCCTGTAAAACACTGGCGGATTACCTGGGGGTAATTGGAACTTTTGATATTGAAATATTAAAGAGATTCGAGGCCAACATTTCGAATAAGGATTCACTAGCGAGTTTGCTGGATGAGTCAATCCGACAAACAGAAAAATTCCTTAGAGATGATACACGCAGTAAACAGGCAGCGCTTGTTGTGGCAGGTAGTTTTGTTGAGGGCTTGTATATCTCAACCGGGCTGGTTAATTCTTATCCAAAAGATATTCTGCCTACCGATGCGCGTAACATAATATTAACACCGGTAATTCAGGTAATTCTTAATCAAAAGAAATCAGTGTCTGAATTATTGAAAATGCTTTCCGCAATAGAACAAACAGATCCGGTAAGTGGAATGGTACGTGATTTGAAAGAACTTGAAGAAGCTTACAATGCATTAGATATTGAAGAGAAAATAAAGAACAATCGTGCGGACATGGTGCTGAGTGATAATAACCTGGAAACCATTTCTGTAGTAGTGGCTAAAATGAGAAAAACGATTGTGGAATAATAAAGTATAGTGCCGTTATAGGGACTGGAAAACCAGTCCTTTTTTTTTGCCTCTCCTAAGGGTTCTTTAGCTATATTTAATACTCCAATTAAAATTGCATGAGTGAGGTAATTCTAAAATCCCTATTAAGACTTTTTGCCGTGGTGGCCCGCCAGGATGAAGTAACCCGCCAGGAGCGTGAACAAGTCCGTCTTTTTCTGCGGGAGCACCTGAACGAATCCAAGATTGAAACATACCTGGGGCTTTTTGATAACTATGTAGAAACTGTAGGTAATCTTGAGGGTGTTGATGAAGCCTATAATGTTAAGCGCATTTGTGCCGAGATTAACCTGGGGTTAACACAAAAACAGAAATACATTGTGGTGCTGGAATTGGTTAGGTTAGTGTTAGCTGATGATACTATTACAGTGCGGGAAGCGGAATTCCTTACACTCATTTCACATTCCTTCAGTGTAAGTTCAGAAAATCTGAAGTCTATAAATACGTTTCTTATCGGTAAGGAAAGTGTGCACCTTGATCATCCAGAATTATTGATTGTTGATAGCAAGGAAGATTCTGATTTTAAGCACGCCCTGCATATTAAAAGAAAGAATCTAAAGGGTTTCATTGAGTTCTTGTATATAGCACAAGCAGAGCTTTATTTAGTAAAATATATTGGTGCTTCAGATGTTTATTTAAATGGCGTTCCTTTTCGATCAGGATCCATTCAGGTGTTAAGTGTTGGCAGTACGCTTCGTTGGGATAAGGACGAACCTGTCTATTATGGGGACGTATTAAGCCGCTTTAAACGCCTCAATGTAAGTGAAAGAATTTCCTTCATAGGATCAGATATACATTTCAGGTTTAAAAATGGAGGCATTGGGCTACAAGAGATTAACCTGGCAGAAGAATCGGGTAATCTGGTTGCTTTGATGGGTGCTAGCGGATCGGGTAAGTCTACGCTACTTAACGTTCTTAATGGTTCTGAAAGACCAACACGTGGTAGCGTTTTAATTAATGGCATTGATATCCATAAGAATCCGGAGAAGATTGAGGGAGTGATCGGTTTCGTACCCCAGGACGATTTACTTATTGAGGATTTAACGGTTTATCAAAACCTGTACTATGCGGCCAAGTTATGCTTCAGCGATTTAAAGGAGGCTGCTATTGATGAATTGGTGATGAAAACCCTGGAAGATTTGGGTCTGGCTGAGCGAAAGGATTTAAAGGTAGGTTCTCCGCTACAAAAAACTATTAGTGGCGGTCAGCGAAAACGCCTGAATATTGGGTTGGAGTTGTTACGCGAACCTGCCATTCTGTTTTGTGATGAACCCACCAGTGGCTTGTCGTCACGTGATTCAGAAAATATTATTGATTTATTGAAGGAACTTTCTTTAAAGGGCAAACTTGTTTTTGCGGTAATTCACCAACCTTCGTCTGATATCTTTAAAAAGTTTGATCGCTTATTGATTCTGGATACCGGGGGTTACCAGATTTATTATGGCAATCCCGTGGATGCCATCGTGTATTTCAAACGCGCTATTGATATGATTAATAGCGAGATGGGGGAATGTCATGAGTGCGGTAACGTTAATCCTGAGCAGATTTTCAACATCATTGAAACCAAAGTAATAAACGAGTACGGTCAGTTTACCAATGAACGTAAAATATCTCCCGATCATTGGTTCAAATTGTATAAACTATATAAACAAATCGGAAGCGCTGAACTGGAATCGATTTCTTCCAAACCGGTACAATCTACCTTGCGTATTCCTGGTCGTTTGAAGCAGACTAAATTGTTTTCACTCCGCGATGTGCAGGCGAAAATTCACAACAAACAATACATGATCATTAACCTGCTGGAGGCACCGGTATTGGCTTTTATTCTGGCCTTTATCGTTCGCTTTTATAACGTTGATGATAAACTGCTTTCTGGGTATGTTTTTGCGAAGAACTTAAATCTGCCAGCCTATCTGTTTATGAGTGTTATTGTAGCTCTTTTTATGGGACTGACTGTAAGTGCCGAAGAGATTATTCGGGATCGAAAAATATTAAAACGAGAGGCATTTTTGCATTTGAGCCGAAGCAGTTACCTGCTGTCTAAAATTTTAATTTTATTTATGCTTTCCGCTATTCAAACCCTCACATTTGTTTTGGTCGGTAATTATATTCTTGAGATTCGGGGGATGTTATTGGAGCACTGGCTTATCATGTTTACCGTTTCATGTTTTGCAAACGTATTGGGATTGAATATTTCGTCCGGGTTCAATTCGGCAGTTACTATCTATATTTTAATTCCCTTATTAATAATTCCTCAGCTAATTTTAAGTGGCGTTGTGGTGAAGTTTGATAAGCTTAACCCTGTTATTGGTAATACGGCCACCGTTCCCTTTGTAGGCGATATAATGGCCTCAAGGTGGGCCTTTGAGGCAGGAATGGTTACTCAGTTTAAAGACAACCGATACGAAAAGCAGTTTTACTTTTTGGATAAGGTGATGGCTGATGCAGATTATAAGAAGATATATTTCATACCTGAGCTTGAAACGAAACTCCAGTTTTGTCTTAACAATATGACTACCCGTGAAGATGAGCTAAAGAGCAAGTTTATCAGTGATTTGGAATTATTGCGTACAGAAATCAGGAGAGAAGCTGAGGAAGTGGGGCGCAATCATTATGAATGGATTAATAATATTGCGGTTAACAGGTTTGACTCGGCCACCTATCATGAGGCTATAAATTTCCTTGGAAGCCTACGAAGACTGTACATAAACCGGTATAATAAAGCCGATAGCGAAAAGGAAAAGAAAATTAGTGCCATGACCGATACGCCCGAAGATGCGAAGCAATATGCCAGGCTTAAAAATGGGTATCGAAATGAGGCCATTGCCGACTTTGTAAAGAACCTTACGGAAACGCATCGTATTATCGAAAAGGATGGTAAGCTTATTCAGAAAATTTATCCGATTTATAAAGATCCGGATCCTGACCATGTAATTGATTTTGATGCCCAATTTTACATGCCGAAGAAGCACTTCCTCAACCAGAATATTGATACCCTGTTTTTTAATACCGGTGTAATCTGGTCCATGTCGCTGGTGCTGATGATTACCCTTTATTTCGACCTGCTCAGACGGGTTATTGATGGCATTGGAAATCTATCCAATCCGTTGAACAGAAGAATGTAGAGTTTTTCTTTTTCTGATGGTCTGCAAATATACCTAATTGTCATGCCGGCCTCTGAGCCTGCCTTCCGGTAGGCAGGCCGGCATCTCAGAGATGGTTGAGATTGCGGGTCAAGCCCGCAATGACTTTAAAATGGATTGAATAGGTATCTTTGCGGATCATTGATTTATTTTAATCAAATTCTATACCTTTGCATGAAGTTTTTTACACCATGATTGTCCTCCTGTTTATTCTGCTGCTGCTTATCCTGATCAGGATATTTTAAGCATGTTTTTCACACTATCCAAAATACTGGGTTATATGGCATCGCCCCTGGTGTGGGTATGCCTTTTATTTTTTGCTGCTGCTTTTAGTAAAAAAAAGAGGTGGAGGCGAAGATTATTCTGGATAGCGCTAACCATGCTGCTGTTTTTCTCCAATGAATTTATTGC
>CAZQXC010000087.1:0-10612 GCA_964597075.1 uncultured Roseivirgaceae bacterium
TTCCCGTCAAATGTGATTCAATTCTGCTAATCTTTCAATAAACTTGATAAATAGGTACGAACAAAAATGCCCATACATAATTCATGTTTATTTAGCAAGAATAGCATTAAAATCCGGAAGTATCAATGAAGCAGAAACTTTGCTTAAAGTTGGCGAGAAAATAGCCGTTGAGTTTAAGTATAATCAATTGGTACTAGATTACTATAAAGAGTTTTCAAGGCTATACACAACCTCAAACAATTTTCGTGATGCTTCTATTTATCAGGATAAATACATAGTACTAAAGGACAGTCTCATCGGAGAGGAGCTTGTGAAGAATATTGCTCGTACCCAAACTCAATTTGAAGAGCGCGAAAACATAAAAACAATCGCGTTAAAAGAAGAAGCCCTCTCCCGCCAGCGAATGCTCAACCTGGCCATTGGCACCATAGCCTTTTTAGCCGCCCTTTTAGTTTTTGTATTGTATCAAAGTAATAAAGTAAAGCGCAGGGTTAACGCCAGGCTTTCGGATGCCAACACCATTATTGCTGCGCAGCACCAGAAACTTCAGTTGCATGCCAATATACTTCAGGCGGAAGTAAATAAGGCAACTGCCGAGTTACTGGTAGCCAACAAATCACTGGATAGGGTAAACAAGGAACTGGATAACTTTATCTATAAAACATCGCACGACATTCGCGGGCCGCTGGCCAGCCTAAAGGGCATGTGCAACGTGGCGCTTATTGATGTGAATGATGAGCTGGCACTAAAATACCTGCGTCAGCTTAATGAAACAGCTACTAAGCTTAATCGTATTCTTACCCGCCTGCTTATTATTAATTTAATCAACAATGCAACGCTCAGCCCGGAACCGTTGGACCTGGATGGTATTGTTGATGATACTATCCGCGCGGAGACCAAGAAGGGATTACCTGCCAGGTTTACGTTTAAACGGGAGATACAACGCAATATGACGATCCGTTCAGACGATGCCTTGATTCGCATTATCCTCGAAAACCTCATCGACAATTCCATTAAGTTTTGCAACGACTCAGATCGCATTGAGCCGTTTGTCTTGATAAAACTCTTCATGGATGACATGAACCTAAACATTCAGGTTATTGATAACGGTGTGGGTCTAGCCGCTGTTGATCCAGATACGATTTTTCAGATGTTTACCCGCGCATCTGAAAAATCTGAAACAGGAGGATTGGGGTTATACCTGATCAAACAAGCCGCCAACCGACTGGGCGGAGATGTTGGGTTACGCCTTACTGAAAATGCCTACACTGAATTTTATGTTACGCTTCCCCTTGAAATTCCAGCCAAATTATTGGAGAAGAAGGAAGATAATAAAGTGGCTCCGCCCGCTAAGGCTTAATTTTCTAACGATAGTCCATACACATACCTAATACTTCATATTGGTCATCGCGGGCCTGCCTGCGCGTAGTCGCTTCGGCAAAGGCAGGCATTAACCCGCAATCCGAGAACTATCTTATAATTTTTTTACCTCCCCATCAATGTTCATCTTTGCAGTTTACTGTGTAAAGAAGGTCGACTGTTTTTATGAAGAAGTTTAAGCGCACTACTGTTACAGCTGCATTACCCTATGCCAATGGCCCGCTGCACATCGGTCATATTGCCGGGGCCTATTTACCCGCTGATACGTACGTCAGGTTTTTGCGCCAGCGGGGTGAGGATGTAGTATTTATTTGTGGTTCGGATGAGCATGGGGTGGCTATAACACTTGGCGCCAAAAAAGAAGGTGTATCGCCCAAGCAATTTGTTGATAAGTATCATCACCTGATGAAGCAGGCCTTTGAGGATTTTGGAATTGGCTTCGATATCTATTCCCGAACGTCCAGCGAAACACATCATGAAACGGCCCGCGAATTTTTTACAACTATTTACGAAAAAGGTATTTTTCTGGAGGAGACATCCGACCAGTACTTTGATGAACAGGAGCAGATTTTTTTAGCGGATCGGTACATCGCTGGAACGTGTCCTAATTGCGGGCATACAAACGCTTACGGTGATCAGTGTGAGAAGTGCGGAACGAGTTTAAGTCCTAAGCAACTTATTAACCCCCGCTCGACAGTATCTGGCAAAACGCCTGTACTAAAACCGACCAAGCATTGGTATTTCCCACTGGACAAATACGAAGCGTGGTTGAGGGAGTGGATTGTAGAAGGTCATAAAGAGGATTGGAAGATTAATGTTTACGGCCAGTGCAAATCGTGGATTGATCAGGGATTGCAACCGCGGTCGATTACACGCGATTTGGAGTGGGGGGTATCGGTTCCCTTACCCGATGCTACCGGAAAAGTACTCTATGTTTGGTTCGATGCACCAATCGGATACATTTCTGCAACCAAAGAGTTAAAACCTGACGGTTGGGAGAAATACTGGAAAGACCCTGAGACCCGCTTGCTTCATTTTATTGGTAAAGATAATATCGTGTTTCACTGTATTATTTTCCCGGCCATCCTCAAAGCCGCTGGCGATTATATTCTTCCGGACAATGTTCCGGCCAATGAGTTTCTGAATCTGGAGGGTGATAAAATTTCAACGTCACGCAACCATGCGGTTTGGTTGCATGAATACCTGGCTGATTTTCCGGGAAGGAGAGATGAATTACGTTATGTACTTACTTCTATTTCACCGGAGTCAAAAGATGCTGATTTTACCTGGAAGGATTACCAACAAAAAGTAAACAGTGAGCTGGTTTCCATATTCGGAAATTTTGTAAACCGCGTGATGGTACTTACGTGGAAATATTTTGACGGCAAAGTACCTTCCGAACATGAACTGGCGGCATCCGATGAAAGGAGAAAGAAAATTCTGGAGCATTATCATAAAGCCCATGCCGACTTAACTGTTTCGGTAAAAGAAATGATAAGGGCTTTACAGGATTTCCGTTTCCGGGAGGCGCAGTTTCAATTCATGAACATGGCCCGTATCGGCAATAAGTTTTTAGCCGATACTGAACCCTGGAAGATAGCGAAAGAAGATATGGAAGCTGTTGGTTGCATTTTGAATTATGCGTTAACGATTGTTGGAAACCTGGCTATTGCTTGTGATCCGTTTCTTCCGGATGCATCCCGTAACATTAAGAAGCAGCTTAACAGTAATTCTTTTGATGGATCATGGAAACAGTTTTGGGTTAATGAGTCATTAATAAATGCCGTTCCGCAGCATCACCAATTAAATCAGGCGGAGTTGATGTATAAGAATATTGAAAATGAAGAAATAGAGAAGCAAATAGAGAAATTACGAAGAACGAAAATGGAAAATGAAAAACCTGCTCCATCGCTTAAAGCATTGAAGCGTGAAATTACCATTGACGATTTCAGTAAACTGGATATTCGTGTAGGTAAAGTACTGGAGGCGGAACGCATGGAGAAATCCAACAAACTATTGAAGCTAAAAGTGGATACCGGTATTGATCAGCGAACGGTATTGAGTGGCATTGCATTACATTACACCCCTGAGGAAATGGTTGGGAAGCAGGTAACATTAATTGCCAATCTGGCTCCGCGCAAAATGATGGGCATTGAATCGCAGGGAATGATTTTGATGGCAGAGGATGTAGATGGAAAACTTCGGCTTATACTTCCTTCAGAAATAGTCATCCCGGGATCAACGGTTAGTTGATTTAGTCATTGGTCATTAGTCATTAGTATTCAGGAATACAACCAATGACCACTGACGAATGACAAATACTGAGCATCTAAGAATTATAAAGACTCATCGTTTTATCAATACCGATGGTGCAAAACGATAAGATCATTTCACCGGCTTTATCGAGCAAAGGTGGTAAGGTACTAAACTCTTCCTTGGAGAAATTTCCCAGTACATAGCTTATTTGTTGTCCCTGCCCAAAATTGTTTCCTATACCGAATCTCAAGCGCGCGTAGTCTTGTCCGTTTAATGTTTCTTCAATATGGGTTAGTCCATTATGTCCGGCAGCGCTTCCTTTCTTTCGCATTCTCAGCGTGCCGAAGGGCAAAGCAATGTCATCTACAATAACCAGCAGATTTTCTTTGGGAATGCTGAGTTCCTGTAGCCAATACGCAATAGCCTTTCCACTCAGGTTCATGTAGGTGGTTGGTTTTATAAGGTGAATGTGGCGCCCTTTAAATTTCAGTTCAGCTTTTTCAGCATGCCGTTTTAACTCAAAGTTTACGGATTTAACATCAGCAAGCCTATCCAATACCAGGAACCCAGCGTTGTGACGGGTAAGTTCATACTCTGCTCCAATGTTACCCAAGCCTGCAATCAGGTATTTCATCCTTATTTGATAATTTGAAAATTAGCCAATTTGAAAATGGAATACTCCATGGAAATAAAAAAAACCCATCTCAAGTGAGGAGGGTTTTTTATTACCAGCTTCAATTTTAAAATCTTCAAATTGAAGCAATTTCAAATTGTTATTTCTTGCCTTCTTCCTTTTTAGGAGCTTCAGCTTTTTTAGCATCACCAGCAGGAGCAGCAGCGCCAGCAGCAGGAGCAGCAGCACCTTCAGCAGGGGCAGCAGCTTCTTCGGCAGCCAGTTTAGCAGCACGTGGTACCTCCACAGAAGCAATCGCAGCAGCTTTTGGATCCAGGAATTCAAGCCCTTCAATCTTCATATCACCTACTTTAACTGCATGGTGAAAGTCAAGTGTTGAAACATCTACATCAATATGATCAGGCATATCCTTAGGGAATCCAGCTACCTTAAGGGTTGCGCGTTTACGAACCAGGGCACCTCCTTTATCTATACCTGGCGCCTTACCGACCAGACGGATAGGGATGCTCATTTTTATTTTACGTCCTGTTTCAACTTTCAGGAAGTCGGCATGAAGAATAATTTCACTTACGGGATGAAACTGAACTTCCTGAAGAATAGCCTCACTTTCATCACCTTCAATATTCAGGTGTACGAAATGGGCTTCATTGGTATACACCAACTCACGGAACAAAATCATGGGTGCATAAAAATGCACTTGTTCATTTCCGCCATACACAACACAGGGAACAAATCCTTCATTTCTCAATTTTTGAGAATCAGACTTGCCGAGATTCGCTCTTTTATACCCTACAATCTCAACAGTTTTCATGGTTTTAAAATTTAGTTAGTTATGTGAATTAAAGTTTTATAAATAATGAACTAATGGATTCGTGATCATGAATCTTTCGAATGGCTTTTGCAAACAGATCGGATACGGTTAGTACCTTTATTTTTGGTGTGATTTGTACCAGCGGCAATGTATCCGCCACCACTAATTCCTCCAGTGCGGAGTTCTCAATGTTTTCATACGCCTTACCCGACAATACAGGGTGCGTGCATGCGGCCCGAACGGTTCGGGCACCTTTTTCTTTAAGCAATGCTGCTGCTTTGCAAATCGTGCCGGCTGTATCAACTAAATCATCAATTAAAATTACATCCTTACCTTCTACCTCACCAATAAGACGCATGGACTCTACTTTATTGGCTTCTTTCCTGTATTTGTCGCACACAGCCAAATCAGCATCAAAAAATTTGGCAAAACTCCTGGCTCGTTTTATGCCGCCAACGTCAGGTGAGGCGAAAATGATATTATCAAGTTTCAGCGATTTTAGGTATGGAACAAATATGTATGCTCCATCGAGGTGATCAACAGGGATATCAAAAAAACCCTGTATCTGATCGGCATGCAAGTCACAAGCCATTATTCGGTCGGCACCCGCTGCGGAAATGAGGTTTGCAATAAGTTTGGCGGCAATGGAAACTCGGGGCCTGTCTTTCCGGTCTTGCCGAGCATAGCCAAAATAAGGGATGACCACATTCACGCTGGAGGCACTGGCCCGTTTGGTAGCATCAACCATCAGTAAAAGTTCCATCAGGTTATCAGAAGGAGGGATGGTTGATTGAATAAGAAATACTTCGTGACCGCGTACGGACTCGGCAATGAAAGGCGACATTTCGCCATCGCTGAATTGCTGGTATATCACCTTACCCAACGATTCACCATAGGCATCAGCAATTTTTTCTGCCAGGTACGTTGTTGCTCTACCGCTAAAAAGCTTTACAGCCATGGTTCTAAGTTAATAAACTCCCATTCGATCGGGAGAGATTTGTTGTCCGACAAGGATTCGAACCCTGACTAAAAGAACCAAAATCTTCTGTGCTACCATTACACCATCGGACAATTTCCTTGTTTTGAGCAAGAAAACCCTGTTTTTTGGGATTGCAAAGGTAAAATTAATTTTCTGAAAATTGACTCCGGGCGCAGATTTTTATGGATATTTTGAAGAATCAAATGTCGGTGTCTTTGCCGGCTGTACCCTCCATAAATCCTTCAGCCCAAAACCTGTATTTATCCAAAATAGAGATTACAGCGTTTCGAAGGTGCCGCTGATTGTTGTAGTCTATGGGCCCATATAGGGTAGTGGCGTACCCTTGCCACACCGATCTGTTTTGACGTCTGTCATAAAATTGGATAAGTAGTGTGCCTGTGTTCAAATCAAGCTTCTTACGGTCATAATTCAAGTTTTGATCCTGCGACTTAATCCATTCTTCTATTTCCGGTTGGTTGTACCCATTGAATTTCAAGCTATCCTCATACATTTTAAAACTGATGAGCAAATGCGGCTTATTGGCAGTTTGCTTATAGCCCAGGAACTTCATACGGGAAACTATGGTAGTTTCAATCTGATCATTAAACATGGAAAGATCTTGTAAACCTGCGGGTTTCATGATTTCAAAACTGCGATACTTTTTGAATTGCCCCTTATAACTGTAATCATACTCTACAGGCAGTTCTTTATACCCGAGACAACTTGCCAGCACCACCAATGCCAGCACCAATAAGTAAGAATTCTTCATAGACGCTCAGGATTAACAGAATGAAGGTAATACGCTACTAGTTGCAGAACAACAATAACCTGATATGGTTCTATGAAGTTTTATGTATCCATTGCCGGGCATTGACAAAAGCCTCAATCCAGGGTGAAATTTCATCCGATTTTCTGCCGGAAAGATAAAACGGCCAGTTCCATGGAAAAAGTGAACGTTCAATGTGCGGCATAATCGCCAGGTGGCGTCCATTCTTGGAATTCAAGGCCGCCACGGCATTATCCGAATCGTTTGGGTTTCCCGGATAAGCTGTATAGGAATAGGTGGCAGCAATGTTATAGGTATCTCCCGAATCATGAAGTTTAAACCGCCCCTCACCATGGGCTACCCAAACACCAAGGCGGGAACCTGCCAGAGAACCTAGCATAACTGAATTATTTTCCGGAATGGAGAGATTGATGAATGTAGATTCAAATTTTCCCGAGCCATTATGGTGCATGCGCGGATGTTGTTCACTCATTTCAGGGTATACCAATCCAAGCTCCATCATTAACTGACAACCGTTGCATACACCAAGGCTTAGCGTATTGGATCGTTGGTAGAAATTATCAAGGGCTTGTTTGGCTTTTGGGTTATACAAAAATGCTCCAGCCCAACCTTTTGCCGAACCGAGTACATCTGAATTTGAAAACCCACCCACAAAAACAATCATGTTCACATCGGACAAATTTTCACGTCCCGTAACCAGGTCGGTCATGTGCACATCTTTAACATCGAAACCCGCCAGATAAAGCGAGTAAGCCATTTCCCGATCGCCATTAACGCCCTTTTCGCGGATGATCGCGGCTTTAATTCCGCCAGGTTTTCTTCGTTTCGGATCTATTTCGTAAGCCGATAGCTTCCCGGTAAAGTCTATTTTGAAATTATAGTCAAGTGGTTGCTTCTTATAGTTTTCAAAACGCGTTAAAGCATGATTTGGGTTACGTTGTTTTTTATCGAGCAGGTATGAAGTTCTGAACCACGTATCGCGTAACGAATTGATGGATAAAGTTTCTGTTTGTTGATAATGTTTTATAATCAATTCGCGTGCTGTTGAAATCTTTCCGATTTCTCTGTAGCCAATAGTAAGTTCATTCAACTTATGTAAAGCATCGATTTTTACCTGAAGGATAACACCGGGATTTTCTGCGAAAAGAATTTTAACCAGATCATCGTCCAGGGAAGAAAGATCGAGGGTTGCACCAAGCGTTGGCGTTGGAAACAACATCTCAAGAATAGTAGTTATCAATCCACCAGCGGATATATCGTGTCCGGCCAAAACCTGGTCATTTTTTACAAGATGCTGTATGGCTTCAAAAGCAGAAACGAAATAGGTAGCATCCCGTATGGTAGGGGTTTCATTACCCAATGAATTCACTATTTGAGCAAAACTACTGCCACCTAGTCTGCGGTCATCCTTCGATAAATCAATGTAAATCAAAATGGATCCTTCCACCGGCTGCACGGCAGGCGAAATAGTTTTGCGGATGTCAGCAACTTCGGCCACTGCTGAAATGATAACGGTACCTGGCGAAAGCACAACATTACCATCCGGGTACTTTTGGGCCATCGATAACGAATCTTTTCCGGTAGGGATATTTATTCCCAATTGAATAGTAAAATCACTGACGGCCTGAACAGCTTCGTATAATCTGGAATTTTCTCCTTCCTGTTTTGCTGGCCACATCCAGTTTGCACTTAACGAAACGCCTTTTAATCCATGGGAAAGGGGAGCAAATACAATGTTTGTAAGCGCCTCAGCAATGGCCAGTTTACTTCCAGCGGCCGGATTAACCAAGGCTGCTCCCGGTGCATGCCCTATGGCGGTGGCAATTCCTTTATGACTCAGAAAATCAAGCGCCATCACCCCAACATTATTCAATGGAAGTTGAAGTTGCCCGCAGGTTTGCTGTGTGGCAACTTTACCCGTAACCGAGCGGTCAACTTTATTGGTAAGCCAATCTTTACAGGCTACCGCCTCCAATTGTAATACTTGTTCGATATAGGATTGAAGTTTTGATACATCATACCGGATGGATGCATAATTGGCCGGACGGGAGGTGTCTGTTAAAATTGTTTTGGGCGATGAGCCCAATAGATGCCTTACTTCAAAATCTATTGGTTTTTTTTGCTGATCTTTTTTCTCAAACACCAACCGATTATCGCCTGTCGCCTCTCCGATAACATACATGGGTGCACGTTCACGATCCGAAATTTTTTGAAGGAGTTCAAGGTCCTTTTCGTTTATCGCCAGGCCCATACGTTCCTGCGATTCATTACTGAGTATTTCTTTATCGGATAGGGTAGGATCACCCACAGGAATTTTATCAATATGGATTACACCACCGGTTTCTTCCAGTAATTCCGACAAGCAATTGAAATGACCTCCGGCACCATGATCGTGGATGGATACAATGGGATTATGATCAAGTTCGGCCAATGCACGGATCGCATTCATGGCTCGTTTTTGCATCTCCGGGTTTGATCGCTGAATAGCATTGAGTTCAATAGCATTGCCATATTCACCGGTAGCAACCGATGAGACTGCACCACCGCCCATACCGATTCGATAATTGTCCCCACCCAATAAAACAATTTTATCGCCAGGGGCCAGGTGTTCTTTTTGACTATCTTTTTGTTTGCCGAAGCCAATGCCTCCAGCCAGCATGATTACTTTATCAAAACCGAATTTTTTATCACCCTCGAAATGCTCAAAGGTCAGCACGCTTCCATTGATCAGGGGTTGCCCAAACTTGTTACCAAAATCGGAAGCACCATCAGAAGCTTTAATCAGAATTTCTTCCGGTGTCTGATATAACCAGTTGCGGGGTGCAAATTTCTTTTCCCATAAACGGCCGCCTTCCAGGCGAGGGTATGAGGTGATGTAAACGGCCGTTCCGGCTAACGGTAACGAACCCTTTCCGCCAGCTAATCGATCGCGGATTTCACCACCGGAACCGGTGGCAGCACCGTTGAACGGCTCAACGGTTGTAGGGAAGTTATGTGTCTCTGCTTTCAGTGAAATTACCGAATCAATATCCTTTACTTCGAAGTAATCCGGAATATCCTGACGGCCAGGTGCAAACTGTTCTATTGTTGGGCCTTTAATAAAGGCCACGTTGTCTTTATAAGCGGATACGATGTAGTTCGGATTTTCCTTCGAGGTTTTTTTGATGAGTTGAAATAACGTGCTGGATTTCTCTTCACCATCAATGATGAAGGTACCGTTAAAAATTTTATGCCGGCAATGCTCGGAGTTAACCTGTGAGAAGCCAAATACTTCACTGTCGGTTAGGTTTCTGCCGAGTTCTTTACTGACGGATTTAAGGTATTCGATTTCATCAACACTAAGTGCTAAGCCTTCCTTTTCATTATAGCTTACAATATCATCAATCTCTATGATGGGATCGGGTTGGTGATGAATAGTAAATAGTTCCTGATCCAAACAGGTGTACAGGACTTGCAGCATGCGATCATGGCTTGCACCTTCATCCTTAACTTCAAAGAACTCCTCTATTCGGTTTATACCTTGTATACCCATAGTTTGGGTAATCTCCACAGCATTGGTACTCCAGGGCGTAACCATTTCCTTTCGCGGACCAATAAAAAAACCACTAATGGCGCTTTGCTGAACCGGAATTGCTTCCCCAAACAACCACACAAGTTTTTGAATATCAGCGTTTTGCAAAGGCTGTACCGTACCAACAGCAAAAACTGTATTGGCGGGCGATCGGAAGAATAAAATCATGAATGAATGGGGTATAAAACAGCGAC
>CAZQXC010000088.1:0-10470 GCA_964597075.1 uncultured Roseivirgaceae bacterium
TTCGAGGATTTCAGAAAAGTTTAATGATGTCATTCGCAAAAATCAGCACCATTAACGTAAGCAAAAAAACCATACCAATTTTTTGTGCTGTCTCAAGGAATTTATCCGATGGCTTTCTGCGGGAGATCATTTCATAACCTAAGAACATAACGTGTCCGCCATCCAATGCGGGTATGGGCAGCAGGTTCATAAACGCCAGTACCAATGAGAGTACACCCGTTAACGACCAGAAACGTTCCCAATCCCAGGTAGGGCCATAGGCCTGCATAATACCAATGGGCCCGGATAAAGATTCACGGGGCGAAAGCACTCCGGAAATCACTTTGCCAAAAGCTTTTACCTGAACCACCAGTGTGGTGAAAGCACGTTTAGTGCCTAAAGGGATAGACTCTATAAATCCATAATTCATCTGCTTTGACATGGACGTTAGAAACGTTTCTGCATCGGCACGGAAGCCTATAGCGGTTTGATCCTTAAATGACTCTTTAAAGAAAAGCGTTTCACTACCGCGCAATACACGCAATTGAATGGAGTCACCAGAAATTTTAACCGCTGCATTTACTTCATCGATATAACTAACAGGATTATTGTTCACTTCCACAATTTTATCCTCAGCCATCAAGCCTACCCTATCGGCCAATGAACCTTTTGACACTTCAGCTATTACCGGGGGGATACGGTAGGTGATGAAGGTTCCTACGCCTTCTTTCTTGTTAAACTTCTGAATAAAGTCAGCCGGAATATTTATATCAATTAATTTTCCATCGCGCTCAAGGGTGTAGTAGGCGTTATCAGATAATAATGTTTCTGGCTTAAGAATATCCTGCAGGTAATCAAAATCCTGACCGTTAATCTTAACAATTTTATCACCAGTCTTCAGTCCTATGCTTTCGCCTATAGGGCCCACCAGAAATCCACCATTGTTATTGATGGCATCTTTCATAAAATACATTTCGCCAAAAGCGAACGTAACACCAATGAAGATCATGATCCCGACAACCACATTGACAATAATACCACCGAGCATGACGATTAGTCGCTGCCAGGCCGGCTTAGAGCGGAATTCCCATGGCTTAGGGTCCTGTTTCATCGCCTCCGTATCCATGGATTCGTCTATCATTCCGGAAATCTTTACATAACCACCCAAGGGGATGGCGCTCAAGGCATATTCCGTATCACCTTTTTTGAATGAAAATATTTTTGGTGGAAAGCCAATAGAAAATTGTTCCACGCGCATACCGAAATACTTTGCGGCCAGCAAATGACCCATTTCATGTACAGCGACTAAAATTGAGATGCTCAACAACAGTTGAGCTAACGATACCATCCAATCCATCAGTTTATCAGTTCTAAAGCTTTAATTCGGGTTTCTCTATCAGTTTGTACGTAATCCTCCAGCGAAGGATGTTGTATATAATTCACTTTATTAAGACATTTTTCCACGATGTCTGTCATTTGAAGGAAACCAATATTGTCCTTTAAAAATTCAGCCACCACCACTTCGTTGGCTGCATTTAACACACAAGGCATGTTTCCAGCACGTTTCAGCGCCTCAAACGAAAGCGCAAGATTACGAAAAGTTTCCATATCTGGCTTTTCAAATGTGAGGGCCGGATAATTCATAAAATCGAACCGGGGTAAATCCGACTTAAAACGCTCCGGGTAGGTAAGCGCAAATTGAATGGGCAAACGCATATCCGGTAAGCCCATTTGAGCCTTCATGGAACCATCCTCAAACTGCACCATGGAGTGGATAATCGATTGTGGATGCACCACAACCTCCACTTGTTCAGCCGAAAGTCCGAAAAGCCATTTTGCCTCAATTACCTCCAAACCTTTATTCATTAACGTGGCTGAATCAATGGTGATCTTAGCACCCATCGTCCAGTTAGGATGCTTGAGTGCCTGAGCTTTTGTTACGGCCATTAACTCCTCACGCTTTTTACCACGAAACGGGCCGCCAGATGCCGTAAGAATAATCTTCTCAATCGGATTGTGAAATTCACCAACCATGCATTGAAAGATGGCTGAATGTTCCGAATCTACCGGGTAAATATTTACACCCTTTTCTTTGGCCAGGGAAGTAATTAATTCTCCGGCCACAACAAGTGTCTCTTTATTAGCCAGTGCAATATTTTTTCCGGCTTCAATTGCCTTAATGGTTGGCCCTAATCCCGAATAGCCTACCAATGCCGTCAGCACCATATCAACGGAATCCATCTGAACAACAGAATCCAGTGTGCCCTCACTTGTGTACACCTTAATATCATGCTTCAACAACGCATCCTTAACCAGCGGATAGTGCTCTTCATTACCGATAACAACAACATTGGGCTTGAACTGAATGGCCTGCTCAATCAGCAATTCGGCATTGTTGTGTGCTGTCAGTACTTCAACGGTAAATTTATCCGGATATGCCTGAACAACTTCCAACGTTTGTCTTCCGATAGAACCGGTAGAGCCGAGAATGGCAAGTGATTTTGTGGCGCTCAAGATTTGGGTTAATTCGGGTACTTACTGTAATACATCGCGCAAATTAAACAAAATATCACGGTTTGAGTTTTGATCGATCACTTTCAAAGAAACTTCAAAAATCAGCGATGTTTGGCATCTGTCAGTGCCTTATCACGTTGTGGGAAATTTGATAAGTCAACAGTTGTCGCAATTACCCGCAGAAGATTCAAATCAACCCCCTCTCCATTGATTACTAAATAAAACCTATCGTGTATGCCCATTAAAATTTGCGAAGCATTACTCACTTTATTGAAATATTCCCAACCTTGCCCATGGGCAACAGAAAAAGGTCTTTGTATCAAATCATCCGTTTCTTCTTCCGGCTGACTTTCCCATTTACCGGTTGATTGTGTATACATGATGGGAGCATTATTGTAGTCGAACAACATAATCCTGATTTTTCGGTTACTCTTGCCAAAACTTCTTTCCATCATCGAATATGAAAGGGTTCCGATTTTAATACTACGACCGTTGATCTTTTCAACCAGGTTAAAACCTTCAATTTTATCGGGTATTAACTTAGCTAACACTTCAGGCATCAAAATGGAATTCCCCTGTGCTCGTATACTGGAAAAGCTACACATCAGCAACACGATCGCTACTGTATACTTCAAATACCTCATGAAGGGCTTATCATAAAAAAATGAGGACGTAGGACGAATCATAAGCGGAATGCCGTTAAGGCCTCAGCAATTTTACGATCGTTCGAAAGCCTGGGTACCTTATTCTGTCCACCAAGTTTTCCCTGCGATTTCATATATTCTATAAATGAGTTTGGCTTTAGCAACGTGATCTTTAATGTTCGCAAAATACTGCCGGTTATCAGGTCATCGTAGTAAACGTTTAATGACCGGAGTTGGTTATCAAGGTCTGATGCAAAATCGCTTACATCAGCCGGTTGACGACTGAATTCAACAAACCACTCATGATGAGGTAATCCTTCCGAAGGTGAAACCTGGGGTGCCACGGTAAACTCTGTTAATCCAGCTTCCGGAAATTTTATCAGGGTTTGCTTTATGGCCTTTTCCACTTCTTCGACTATAACATGTTCGCCAAAAGCAGAAATAAAATGTTTAATGCGCCCTGTAACTAATACACGATATGGATTTTTAGATACAAACTTCACCGTATCGCCAATGGAGTATCCCCAAAGACCTGCATTACTGTTAATGATCAAGGCATAATTTTTACCCAACTCAACTTCACCAATACTTAATCGCGTGGGGCTATCATTAAAATATTCCTCTACCGGAATGAATTCGTAAAATATTCCGTTGTTCAGCAACAGCAGTAATCCCGGATCATGTTGGGAACCTTGCCTACCGGCAGGCAGGTCCTGGTAGGCGATAAAGCCTTCCGAAGCCGGATAGGTTTCAATGGAATCCACTTTTTTACCCATGGATTCCTCCAGCTTGGCGCGATAGGGCTCAAAATTTACACCACCATAGACAAACACCGAAAAGTTTGGAAATACATCCTTAATTTTCTTTCCGGTTCGCGCTTGAATACGATCAAAATACATTTGTACCCAAGGTGGAATACCCGAAATGAGTGTCATGTTGGCATGAAGTGTTTCATCAATAATACGCTCCAACTTTTCCTCCCAATCTTCAATACAATTGGTCTTATAGGAAGGCTTTTGATTCGTGCGTAGATAAGAAGGGACAAGGTGGTTAGATATACCCGACAACCTTCCGGTTTTTATGCCGGCTGTCTCATCCAGTTCTGGACTGCCTGAAAGAAAAATCAAATTACCATCCAGGAAGGATGCGTTACCTGTTTCATGCACATAACTTAACGTAGCATTCCGCGCACTTACAAAATGACTGTACTTCGATTCGTTGGAGATGGGGATATACTTGGTACCTGAGGTAGTGCCAGATGTTTTAGCCAGGTAAGCAGGCTTTCCTTTCCACAATACATCGGCTTCGCCTTTAAGAATCCGCTCTACGTAGGGTTTTAAGTCTTCATAATCCCGAACAGGTACCAGTTTTTTAAAATCCTCGTACGATTGTATCCCGGTAAAGTTATGATCGCAGCCAAAGGCTGTGTTTTGTGCCTGCCTTGTAATCTCCAGCATGGTTTTATGCTGATGACCAACCGGATTCAATGACCATTTTTTAGTTTGCGCTGCCACATACGCGGCAAACGGTTTAGCCAATACACTACGAATACCCATATCGTGTAAAAGTAGTGACGAATTGGGAATTACTACTAACCTGAAACCCATGAACTACACCAGCACACTATTCGTTAATATTGGCATAACTTTCTCAACTGGTTCAACTTTTGTAATGTGACAATCATCTTTCTGTTATTTAATTAATTGTTATGAGGAATTTTCTTAAAATCATTGTATTTGGCTTTTTAGGTGGACTAGCCGGTGCTTACGCTATGTTCCACTACCTGGCCAAAACGTCAGATAATCCATCTAATCAAGAGCCAACCTATACCACGGCCAGCTATGATTCACCGGCTTTGGTAAGCCCCAACGTAGTAGCTGCTGAACGCATTAATTCACTTGAGTTGGTGGATTTCAGTCTGGCCGCCAATAAAGCTATCCCCAGTGTGGTCTACATCAACAGTATTTTTAAAGGTACTTCCTATTCTCCTTTTGATTGGTTTTTTGGTGGTGGAAGTACCACGCAAACCCGCGTGAGCAGTGGCAGTGGTGTAATTTTTTCAAAAGACGGGTACATTATTACCAATAACCATGTGATCGAAGCAGCAGAAAAAATTGAGGTGATGCTCAATAAAAAACTATACCCTGCCGAATTAATAGGTACTGATCCATCTACAGACCTGGCTGTGTTAAAAATAAATGAAACTGATTTACCCGCCATCACTATTGGCTCATCAAAGAATGTTCAGGTGGGCGAATGGGTAGTAGCGGTTGGAAATCCGTTTTCACTTTCCTCCACGGTAACGGCAGGAATAGTAAGCGCAAAAGGCCGAAGAATAGGCATACTTGAAGATAAATTTCCCATAGAGTCATTCATACAAACGGATGCCGCTATCAATCCCGGTAATAGTGGTGGGGCATTGGTAAACAAAAATGGTGAACTGGTTGGTATTAATACTGCTATTCTTTCACGTACAGGAAGTTACACAGGTTATGCTTTTGCCGTTCCGGTGGACATCGCCTATAAAGTTTTTGAAGACCTGGTGAAGTATGGCGTGGTACAGAAAGCGTTGTTTGGTGGTAATGTGGTTGAATACAATTTTCAGAATGCGAAAAAATATGACCTGAATACGGATGTCTCCAATTTTGAAGGGGTGTTGATTGAAAGCTTGGATAAAGATGGACCAGCCTTTAAAGCCGGGCTAAAGCCGGGCGATGTTATTACTAAAATCAACAATGCGGTAATCAACAGTCAAAGTGCCTTTGAAGAAGAACTTGCCTACCGATACCCAGGCGATAAGGTGTCTTTCACCTACCTACGCGACAAAAAATCCAATATTGCCAACATTACCCTGGTGAACAAAGCAGGCACAACCGAAATTGTAAAACGGAAAATATTTTCATCAGCATCGTTGGGGGCAGAATTTGAGGCGACCGATTATGGTGTGAAAGTTTTTAAAATCAGTGATAAAAGTGTTTTAAAGCAAGTTGGCGTTCCTGAAAACTTCACCATCATCGCCATTAATCGTGTAAAAGTAAAAGAGCCTCAGGAAGTAATTGAATTCTTTGAAAAATTCAAAGGGAGAGGTTACATCTACGGAGTAAACAGCTCCAAGCAACAAGTGGAGATACCCTTTATAATTCGTTAAGAAATACCAGATGCGGATGGCTTCTAATTCATCCGCATCTTCAACTTCTTGCCCAGTTCTTCAACGGAGGCTTTAAAGTTTGAATCGGTTTTCATCATGTCTTCTACCGACTCCAGGGCGTGAATTACCGTACTGTGATCGCGGCCACCAAAATTTTCACCAATCAAGGCTAGTGTAAGCTGGGTGTAACGCTTACAGAAATACATGGCCACCTGGCGCGGAATAACAATTTCGCGTTTCTTCACTTTGCCTTTCATGGCGTCAAGGTTGACCTTAAAGTATTCCGAAACTGTTTTCTGAATAAAATCAACGCTAACATCGGATTGAATTTCCTTGATGATGTTTTTAAGCACTTCCTTAGCTAAATCAAGATCAATTTCCTTTTTCAACAAGGTGGCATGGAATATCAGGGAGTTGAGCACGCCCTCCATATCACGTAGGTTGGTATCAACACTATAGGCCAGGTATTCTGCAACTTCGGTAGGAATGTCAATACCATCAGCCTGCATTTTCCGGTGAATGATTGCCAGTTTGGTTTCAAAATCAGGTTCCTGTAAATCGGCTGTTAAGCCCCACTTGAAACGTGAAAGTAATCGCTCCTGAAATCCCTTCATATCACGCGGAGGGCAATCACTGGTCATGATAACCTGCTTGCCGGATTGATGTAACTGGTTGAAGATGTGAAAAAACATTTCTTGTGTTTTCTCACGACCGGCCAGAAACTGAACATCATCCAGTATTAATAAATCTACCTGCAGGTAAAAATTCTGAAATTCCTGAAGTTTATGATTTTGAAGTGCATTCAAAAACTGTGTGGTGAAATCGTTCTGATCAACATACAGAACAATTTTTTCAGGCATGTTATTTTTTATCTCATTACCGATAGCTTGTACAAGGTGTGTTTTCCCTACCCCAACTCCTCCATAAAGCATTAACGGGTTAAAAGACGTAACACCGGGTTTTTTAGCAACGGCAACACCTGCTGAACGCGCTAACCGATTACAATCACCTTCTACGAAATTATCAAACGAATAACTGGGATTAAGTCTTGAATTAACGGTTTGTGGGTTGAGGGCGCGAAATGTAAACGGAGAATAGTCGCTATCATGACCATTACTATTGGTGCGTTTGCCGGCCATCCCATTTGGATAGTTAACAGTCACCGGAGGATTCTTGGTATTGCCACTGTCGACAATTACCGAATATTCCAAACGACCATCTGATCCCAAAACTTTATGAATTGCTTTCTTCAGCGTAGCAACATAATTGTCCTCAAGCCATTCGTAGAAAAATTGTGAAGGAACCTGAATAGTTAATACATCGCCATCTACACGCAGTGGTACAATGGGTTTAAACCATGTGTTGTAATTCTCCTCGCCTACTCTTTCCCTGACAATTTCAAGACAATCATTCCATAGTGTTGTGCAGTCGGCTACCATTTATTTTTCAAGGTTTTGAATTTTTTTGTTTCCTGCAGAGGAAAGGGAGACAAAGATGTAAAAAAAGCAAGTAACAAAACAACATTCGGCAAACTTGATTTTACCAAAAAAATTGCCCTTGAAAGAAATCAAGAATTCTTAATAACCGATTTTTTAAAAAAATGTGTTTTCGAGTAATTCTAAAATAAAATAAAAAAGAAATATTCAATCGATTGTGCGTTTATTATCTTGCGTATATGAAGTCCTCAACAACGCACAGCGATTTATTTTCATCGTTCCCTCAAACAACAAAAGAAGCATGGGCAAAAGCTGCAGGTGCAGAAATTGAAGGAAAAAACCCCTTTGAAAGCCTCCTGTGGCAGCAACAAGGTTTAACAGGCATGCCCTATTACGATAAAAGCGATAGTGGTGCAGCAGGATTTATTCTACCTTCTTCCCATGAAGAATTTCTCGGTGCCCGAACTTGGTATAACATGCCTTTAATCAGAGTGTTAGAAGAAGAAAGCGCTAACAAAAATGCACTGAAACAGTTAGCCAGTGGTGCGGATGGGATTCTCTTTGATCTGGAGAAAAAACCTGAAATGTCCCTTAAAAAGCTGCTAAAAGATATTGAATGGCCCTTTTGTAAAGTGTCATTTATAATCCATGAAAATGCTGAGGATTTTTTTTCTCAACTTCAAGACTATCTGCAGCAAAAAAAAAATAACCTAAACACGATTGGAGGATTTTGTCAACTAAAAACTTATCCACATCATCCACAATCTTTGCACAAAGTTGTGCACAACCTTAATTCTTATCCAAACTTTCGGCTTATTGGCATCACCTCAAACGTAAAAGATCCTGCAGAACAATTAAGTGACCTGTTGGCAAAGGCTGTAACCGAAGTTGATTTGTTAACGAAAGCCGGTGTATTGGAAGAACAGTTTTTACGAAAAGTATTTTTTTCAGTACATGTCGGGCATGATTTTTTTCTGGAGATCGCTAAATTAAAAGTATTGCGCCTGCTTTGGTACCAGATTATAAAAGCATATGGCGTAGAGAACTATAGTCCTTCTGATGTCTATATCCATGCCATAAATACCGTGTGGAGTAATGAAACATTTCAACCGCATGAAAATATGCTGGCAAACACGGTATCGGGTTTAGCATCCGTATCCGGTGGTTGTACATCCCTAACCTTTGAGCCGGCTGCAGACGAAGAACGGTTGGAAAGAATTGCACTTAATGTTTCTCATATTTTACGGGAGGAATCCCACATCAACAAGGTGGCTGATCCAACTGCAGGTTCATATTACCTTGAAAATCTGATCAAAAATCTGGCGGATGCCACCTGGAAAAGTTTTACCGGAAAAATAAGCCAAGCATGAGACCGGATTTTTCAAAGATTGATTTTAAAGGATTTCAGCAGACAAATCATGAGGATTCGGTATTAAAGCCTTGGATGAGTGCGGAGCAAATTGAAATAAAGCCTGTTTATACTTCACACGATATTGAAAAGCTCCAACACATTCATTTTGCTTCGGGTATACCTCCCTATTTACGCGGACCGTACGCTACCATGTACACCACCCGGCCGTGGACCATCCGGCAATACGCTGGGTTTTCTACAGCTAAAGATTCCAATGCCTTCTACAGACGAAACCTTGCAGCAGGCCAGCGTGGTTTATCAGTAGCGTTCGACCTGGCCACTCATCGCGGCTATGACTCCGACCATCCGCGTGTTACCGGAGATGTAGGCAAAGCGGGCGTAGCTATAGATTCTGTATTGGATATGAAAATCCTGTTCGATCAGATTCCCCTGGATAAAATGTCGGTGAGTATGACCATGAATGGAGCGGTTATTCCAATACTGGCTTTCTACATAGTCGCGGCCGAAGAACAGGGCGTAAAACCTCATCAACTTAACGGCACCATTCAAAATGATATTCTCAAAGAGTTCATGGTGCGCAATACCTACATTTATCCACCCGATCCCTCGATGCGCATGGTGGCGGATATTTTTGCCTACACCTCCAAACACATGCCCCGGTTCAACTCCATCAGCATAAGCGGTTATCACATGCATGAAGCCGGTGCGCCTGCACAGATTGAACTGGCCTATACGTTGGCCGATGGCCTGGAGTACATCCGTACCGGATTAAAAGCCGGTATCGCCATAGATGATTTTGCTCCCCGACTCTCCTTCTTCTGGGGTATCGGCATGAATTTTTTTATGGAGATAGCGAAAATGCGTGCAGGCAGATTACTATGGTCGAAGATTGTACAGCAGTTTAATCCAAAAAATCCTAAGTCAATGGCCTTGCGCACCCATTGCCAAACATCGGGCTGGAGCTTAACAGAACAAGATCCCTACAACAATGTTACCCGGACATGCATGGAAGCATTAGCTGCAGTGTTGGGTGGTACACAATCCCTGCACACCAATTCATTGGACGAAGCCATTGCCCTGCCTACCGATTTCTCTGCACGCATTGCACGTAACACGCAATTATTTATCGAGAAAGAAACTGGAGTTACTCGTGTAGTCGATCCCATGGGTGGATCATTCTATGTTGAATCCTTAACGGCACAACTTGCCAAAAAAGCCTGGGCACTGATTGATGAAATTGAAAAACTTGGCGGCATGACCAAAGCCATTGAAAGCGGTATACCGAAAATGCGGATTGAACAAGCGGCTGCTGCCAAACAGGCACGAATCGATTCTGGTGTTGAAGTTATTGTTGGCGTAAATAAATACCGGGTAAAC
>CAZQXC010000089.1:0-10308 GCA_964597075.1 uncultured Roseivirgaceae bacterium
TTCCTTGTCGTATGCACCACGCTTGGGCAAACGCGTGATGCTTGTTTTCTCTGTCTTGTGAAATTCGCTCATGCTGTTCGTATAATGTGATTCCACTGATGCTTATCAGCCTCAGCACCAATACGAATGTTGTGCAGTTTTTGTTTTACCTGTTGTTGGAAACTATCAGCATTTGCTTCGGGGAGCTGATAATCTTTACCATGAATGTTGATGATAGAAATGGGCGCTACTACTGCTGCTGTTCCAGCTCCAAAGGCTTCTGTTAGTGTTCCTTTAGTGAAGCCTTCTGCCAGTTCGGAAATGCTCACTTTGCGTTCTTCTATCGTCAACCCTAAACCATGTGAAAGAGTAATTATGGAATCGCGGGTTACGCCATCCAATATTGCTGAGGTTAATTTAGGCGTTATGAGTTTTCCATCCAGCACAAACATCACGTTCATGGTACCCGCTTCATCAATGTAGTGATGTTCTTTTGCGTCCGTCCATAATACCTGATCGAAACCTTGTTCGCGTGCCTGTTGTGTAGGCAAAAACGCACCGCCATAATTACCGGCACATTTTGCGAAGCCGGTTCCACCTTCAGCGGCACGCACATAGTGCTCTTCAACTTTTACGCGTAACGGTTTGCTGTAGTACGGACCCACCGGACTGGTCATGATAATAAACTTATATTCATCCGAAACTTTTACGCCCAGTCTGGCCTCACTGGCAAATACAAGGGGTCGTATATATAATGAGGAGCCCTCTGTTCGGGGTACCCAACTGTGATCGGTCTTAACAAGGGCGCTTAATCCTTGTACAAACAAATCGTGCGGAACTTCTGGCATGCACATCCGCGCCAGCGATTTGTTTAAGCGTTCATGATGTTTATGAATACGGAAAATGGAAATGTTACCATCTTTCATACTGTATGCCTTCATGCCTTCAAAAACAGCCTGGCCATAGTGTAAGGAAAGTATAGCGGGACTCATTTTTAAATCTCCGTATGGAACAATTTCAGGTGCATGCCACTGACCATTTTTATAATCGGCAATTAACATATGATCCGCTATGTATTTGCCAAATTCGAGTTTGGTAAAATCAATATCGCTTAGGCGGGATTGAGAAGTTTTTTTTACCGGGATGGAAGCAAATGTGGTCATACTCAAATGATTTCTTAAAAGTAACGATAATTCAAATCGTAAAAAACGAACTAGGCAATGGATTTAGCTTTCCACAACCGACTGATTTGGTACCCGCGGTTTACTATATAGATACCGGCAATGGTTATCAAAATGCCAACACCGATTACACCATTTAATTTTTCATTCAAAATTACCCAGCCCAACACTACGGCTACGAGGGGATTGACATAGGCATACAATGAAACAATCGTCATGGGTAGCTTTTTTAACGCATATAAATACGATGCGTAAGCGATGATGGAACCAAAAACGATAAGATAGAGAAGAGAATATAATGACTCGCCTGACCAATGAACGCCTTGCAGATCATCAAACAATAAACTGAAAGGAAAAAGCCATAATCCTCCAAAAAACATTTGAAGGCCAGCATTCACAAAGGGGTTTGAATCGGAGGGTTGTTTCTTAATCCAGATGCTTCCGGCCGCCCAACCCAATACAGCGAGTAAGATCAACACAATCCCAATCCGGTATTCTGTCTTGGCAAATTCATTTACATGCTCGCTGAAAATGGTAATGATGCCGGCCATACCAATAAGCACTCCGATAACGATAGACCAGGTTGGTTTTTCTTCACGATTTACTGCCAGGTTAATAATGATTACCATTACCGGCATGGTGGAACAAATAATAGCAGCAATACCGCTGGGTATTTCCATTTCAGCCCAGGCTACCAGTCCATTACCCATGGAGATCATCAGGAATCCCCCAATAGCCTGCCGTATAACATGTTCCTTTGGTGGAAATTTTACTTGGCTAAAGGTGAATACTATTCCGAGGAGTACTAACCCGGCAATGCTTTGCCGGATAGCTGAAAATAGTAAAGGTGGAAAATGCAGTACAGCTATGCGTAAGGCCAGGTAGGTTGTTCCCCAGATGATGCAAACAGCCAGTAAGGCCACATAGGCTAGGGTGAGTTCACGTTTCATAACGAATTGAAACGCATAAGTAATAATAAAGTTAATTTGATGGTTAGTTGGGTATATTTTTATTTATACCCACTTCTGTTTTTCGTAAAAGCGGAAGCCTTCTAGGATAAGCTTACTCAACTCAGAGAGGGGCAGCGCATCGGGCTTGCTAAAGTGAAAACAAGTTTCACCTGATCGATAAGGTTTAAGCTCCTCACTCAGATTATCTTTTACTTCCTGACTTAAATAAAGCGGATAGTAATAGAAGCTGACAAACTTTGAAAAAATTATAACGGAGGCGAACATGCAGCCTTTTTTATAGCGTGCAGTTGATCCACCACTGCGGTAGATGTGCTTGGTCCATAATTCATAATGCTGACTGGTGCTTGCTTTAATCTCAAAGTGTTTGTTCATGGGCTCCAATAAATTGACCAGAAAGCTGAACGTTTCCTCCAGGTTTAGCGGGGTGTTTCTGGTGCCTTTCTTAAGGTTTTGAACGTGAGCGGTTGTTGAGGTCTTGGATATTCTCATGCGCGATAGATCACGATTCCAACGCTATCATATTATAAACCGAATAGACAAAAAGCCCGAAGCATAGCCATGTTATAATGCCGTATACAATATTTATTGATTCCTTACTTTGAAAAAGTAAGCAATGCCTGAAGAACTGGCGGAGGGTTTCCATATTCAGCAAAAGGGAAAGTGTTTAGGTTAAAGTCTTAATATCTGAATGTCCGTTTGATGTCCTAATCAAAACCTCACCCCGTCCCTGCCTACCGGCAGGCAGGCTCGTACCTCGGACACCCCTCTCCTGCAGGCTCCTGCAGGAGAGGGGAGGTTATAGGGCAGAACGTTTAGCGGTCACTCGTATTTAATTATTCGAAACTATGAGAATTCTAAACACATAAAAACACAATTTCAACGAAGACCTTACATGTTTCTGTCACCTATGTTTAGGGTCGATTTTCGAATCGTCTGATCTGTGCTTTTTAAGTATATTTGCCCGGTTCGCAACAAGGCGGCCATCAAACTATTCCCACTATGACCATAGAACAGTTGAAAGACTTGAAAGCCCGCACTGCGGCTTTGAGGAGGTATCTTTGACTACGATCGTAAGATCATTGAAGTAAAAGACGAGGAGCAAATTACCCAGCAGGCCGATTTCTGGAATAATCCTAAACAGGCTGAAGTAATGCTAAAGGCCCTTCGGGCCAAGAAAATCTGGACCGATTCCTACGAACGTATCCATAAACTTCTGGAAGACCTGGAGGTGCTCAATGAATTTCATGAGGCCGGAGATGTGGGGGAGGAAGAACTCGATCGTGAATTTGTCAAGGCTGAAAAAGCTGTTGAAGAGCTTGAATTCAAAAAAATGCTCAGCCGGGAAGAAGACCAGCTCAGCGCCATCATTGAAATAAATCCTGGGGCAGGCGGAACGGAAAGCAACGATTGGGCGGAGATGCTCAACCGTATGTACATTATGTGGGGTGAGAAGAGTGGCTACACGGTATCTCAAATAGACTACCAACCGGGTGAAGTAGCCGGTATAAAATCTGCCTCCCTGGAAATTGATGGGCCATTTGCGTACGGTAAACTAAAATCAGAAATCGGTGTGCACCGATTAGTGCGTATTTCTCCGTTTGATTCCAATCAACGGAGACACACTTCGTTTGCGTCCATTTTTGTTTATCCGAAAGTGGATGATACCATTACTATTGAAATAAATCCGGCTGATGTTGAAATTCAAACCTCGCGTTCGGGTGGTGCCGGTGGTCAGAATGTAAATAAGGTAGAAACTAAAGTACAACTTACGCACAAGCCATCGGGAATTGTAATTGTTTGCCAGGTAGAGCGTTCGCAACACGCCAACCGTGAGCGCGCCATGCAAATGTTGAAGTCGAAGTTGTATCAGGCGGAGATGGACAGGCGAAATGCAGCGCGTGATAAAGTTGAAGCTGGAAAAATGAGAATTGATTTTGGTTCGCAGATCAGAAACTATGTACTGCATCCGTATAAGTTGGTGAAAGACGCCCGAACAGGTGTGGAGCGCACCGATGCGCAGAACGTGCTTGATGGAGATTTAGAGGATTTTATCAAGGGCTTTTTATTAAGTATGCAGGAAGATTCGGTAAGCAAGTAATGAAGCAGCATTTACTTTTACTTTTTCTGGTTCTTTCCTTCGGGCTAGTAAAGGCTCAGTCGCCTTCAGTTTTTATAGTGGAGGGTAGACTGACCGATGGCGTTACAGGCGAACCAGTTCCATATGCATCTATTGGTATTGAAGGTTCATCGGTGGGTACAAGCTCCAATGCAGACGGATATTTTTCGCTTCGGGTTCCGGCTGTTTATCGTTCCAAAAATTATTCCTTGAAAATTTCATGTGTTGGGTATGATAATGAAATAGTTAAGAATCCATCTGAAAAACTGGACATCCGCATGAAGCAATCGAAAACCATGCTGAAAGATGTGGTGGTTTTTGGCAAAGATTTATCACCCGATGGTATTGTGCGTAGAGCTTTCAAAAACATGAAGCACAATTACTACACAAAACCTTTTATTTATCAGTCCTTTTACCGGCACTATTGTAAAGATGATTCTGTTTATGGACGACTCATTGAAGCCGCGGCCGATGTCTACAAGCGAAAAGGTTATAAGGTGCAACAACCTTTTCCCGGGTGGAAAGATGAAGTACGGGTAAATCAATTGCGGAGAAGCTATGATAATACTAAGGTGGCCAGCGGCCATATACCCATAGCGCTGTACTCCATTATGGGAGTTGATCCGGTAAGTTACCAGGCGAGGGGTGCGTCCTCATCTATGTTTGGATTTTTCAATCCGTATGAAATAAGCAACCTGAAGAAGAATTTTAAGGATTTTGAATTTGTACTGGATGGGATAACTGAATATGATGGTGAACAGGTGTATGTTATCAATTACAGATTGAAAAAGGATTCCATATTATTGAGCACAGGTATTCCATGGCGCAATAAACAAACGGGCACATTGCACATTACCACCAAGGGGTATGCAATTGTTAAATCTGATTTTACCAGACTTTCATCAATGGATTCAGTTCATACGTTTTCTATTTTCAAAAAAATTAGCGGTAAATATTTTTTGTACCATTCATTGAAAGATGGAAGAAACTACAGACCTCGTGATAAGTTTACTCACAATTTTCACATCGAACTCATTACTACCGACATTATAACAAAAAACATTAAACCATTTAAGGGCAAAGAACCTGGTCGAGAGGAATTGTTTACCATCGATTACGACTCGACATTTTGGAATAAATACAACGTTTTAAAAGCAACACCACTCGAAGAATCCATTGTGGCTGATCTTGAAAAAGCGCAACCACTTAAAGACCAGTTTACCGATTTCATGACCTCTGAAAAGGAGAAGTATTTCAGTGGAAAAGAAGATGAAGAAAAGTTTAACAATTTTTTGGAGGCAGCGCGCGGTTATCGACCGGTGTATATTGATGTGTGGGCAAGTTGGTGCGGGCCGTGTATTAGGGAGATGCCCAGCTCGATGGAGTTGGTTGACAAGTACAAGGGAAAGGTAGCCTTTGTTTATCTTTCACTGGATGATGACTTGGAAGCCTGGCGAAAGGCTTTGAAAAAATATAATATCGATCGCCCCTTTTTAACCAATCATTTTCGGATTGGATCGAATTCGGATGCTGCAGCATTATTCGACATTAAAGAAATTCCACGCTATATACTTATCGATAAAAAGGGCAACTTTGTTAACCTCAATGCCAGACGTCCGAGCAGCCCTTTAATCACGGAAGATTTAGATCGTTTACTCGCAGAAGAAGTTGAAAAGTAATCCATCTGTTTACAACCGCCAGTTCTGGTTGCTCTGCGCAAGTTCGCTGCTTTTTTTTGCCAGCTTTAATATGCTTATCCCTGAGTTGCCAGCGTACCTGACAAGTCTGGGTGGTGCGCAATACAAAGGATTGATAATTTCATTATTCACCGTTACCGCCATGGTATCACGTCCGTTCAGTGGAAAGATGGCCGATAAGGTAGGACGAAAACCGGTGATGGTGATCGGTTCGCTGGTTTGCTTTTTCAGCAGTATGCTTTATCCCGCTATCTCTACTGTATTTGGATTTCTACTCTTGCGATTGGTTCATGGTTTTTCAACGGGGTTTACACCCACGGGCCTTACCGCATACTTATCCGATATAATTCCAGCAAATAAGCGGGGTGAAGCCATGGGCCTGTTAGGAACGGCCGGTACGGTGGGTATGGCCGCTGGTCCTGCTATTGGTGGTGCAGTAGCCAATAATTTCGGACTTGATGCAATGTTTTATACCTCATCAGGTTTTGCCATTTCTTCCATACTCATTGTGATGGGCGTAAAAGAAACACTATCGCAGCGTCAAGGTTTCACCACGGAAGTTTTTAAAATTCACAAGCGTGATTTGCTTGAGCCACGGGTGCTGGTAACCTGTATTGTGATGTTGCTCACGGCATATTCCTATGGTGCGGTATATACCGTTATACCTGATTTTGGAGAATTTGTTGGAATCAAAAACAAGGGTTTACTCTTTACTATATTAACTGTTGCTTCGCTCTCTGTACGATTAATTGCCGGTAAGGCTTCCGATCGCTACGGCAGGCGAAGGGTCTTGATGGTGTCATCGGCAATCGCCACCTTATCGATGTTGTTACTGGCTTTCGGATTAACGCCACGCGATTTGATGATTGCCATTATGATATACGGTATAGCACAAGGTACAACATCGCCAACCTTGTTAGCCTGGGCAACCGACTTAAGTGACGAGAATCATAAAGGGCGCGGTATATCAAGTTTGTATATTTTTATGGAGATGGGTATTGGGGTGGGGGCATTGGCATCCGGATTTATTTTTGCCAATAATTCCGATAATTTCTTTATCACGTTCTTTATCTGTTCTGTACTTTGTTTTATTGCTTTTGTTTACCTTATCACCCATTGGATTCGCCACACACGAATTCAAAAAACACAAGCATCTTAGGTTTCTGTACCTGTTTTAATACACAGCAGCATATGAAAAAAATATTCCTTGTTCTTTTTGGTTTAGCGGCAGTCGGAGAGTTGCTGACACAGCTTATCGAGTTGCCAACAATGCACCTGATAACCAAGCCGGCCCTTCTGTTATTGTTGTTGGGGTATTACTATTTTACTGTTCGCGAACAAAAAGGCATACCTTCTTTCATGGTAATACTGGCGCTTGTTTTTTCATGGGGTGGCGATGTGTTGCTAATGAAATCTGGTGAACTTTTTTTTATGCTGGGATTGGTCTCTTTTTTAATCGCCCATGTGTTCTACATTTTTGTTTTCAGGCAATTCCGAAATGATGATGAGACAAGCTCGCTGCAAGGACTACAACGAATTCGTTTTGCCTTTCCGATACTTCTCTATGGATATGGTCTTGTGGTTATACTTTATTCTGAGTTAGGCGACAGGACAGCACCCGTATTGATTTATGCGCTTGTATTAACCCTCATGGTCTTAAATGCATTATTTCGTTTTGGCAGAACATCATCCGCCAGTTTTGCGTATGTGTTTGGCGGTGCTATTCTGTTTATGATCTCAGACTCCTTACTTGCTGTGAATAAATTTTTAGAACCTATAACGTTATCCGGGCTATGGATTATGCTCACCTATATCAGTGCGCAATTCTTTATTGTGACTGGATTGCTAAAAGACGGTAAGCCTTCCAACTAACTTTGAAATAAAAAAAGCGGGAATTACGTTCCCGCTATTTTTCCTTATCTAACGTTAGTCTTTCTACTTATGTCTTAAGTCTTATGTCTTTTATCTAGGATATTTTTCTCACTTTCCCACTACCGCTGGAGTTGGCGTTAACATGATTAGGATTGCCCTTGTAGCTTACACTTCCGCTTCCGCTGATGTTGGCGTTGAGTTCAGTTTTAACATTGATCTCCACACTTCCTGATCCGGCAATCTTAATATCCGCTGTTTCTGTTTCCAGATCGGCAGCGCGGATTCTTCCAGATCCGCTGATACTTGTTTTAAAGGAGCTTGCTTTGCCGCTGGCCACCAGTTTTCCGGAACCGGAAATACTTACATCGAGTTCATTCGCAATGGTAATGGTGGCCTCTATATCACCAGCACCACTAATACCACTCTCCATATTATTACATTTTCCCCGTAGCAGAATGTTACCTGAGCCTGAAACGCTTGCATCCAGGTTGTTCGCCTCCACTTCCGCTTTTAACGAACCACTTCCGCTTACTTTAAGGTCTAAATCACCGGTAACAATTTTTGTTTGGGTTTCCAGTTTGCCCGACCCGCTAACATTTAAACCGCGAATATCCTTTGCAGTAATGTAAACGTTTATGCGGTCTTCTTTGCTCCAGTTCCAGTCACCCCACCTATCTTTGGAGCGTATAACCAATTTTCCACTTTCTACCTTTACTTCAATTCTTTCAAGAGCTTCTTTGCTTCCCTCCACTTCAACACGTTGGGTGTTTCCTTGCTTGACATAGGCATTTCCGGACACCCCAAAGGATATTTTAGTGAATGGTTCAACATTTACCGTTTCGCGGTTTTGAGCTGATACCCAGGAACTGATCAGCAGGAATAAAACAATACTTAATTTTTGCATGATATAATTATTTCGGTTTCGGGTAAAGAGACACATCTGACCATAGAAGGTTGCACGGACTCCCTGTGATCCCTTACTTTGACGCAGAATCACCCCTATAAGTTGCACGATACACAGTTTAGTTTTCGAGCCCTTTCAGCGCCATCAGAAGGCCTTTATAAGGAAAAAGGAAGCAAATTCCTCGCTTTCGCATACCCGGTAAGGTCTGAGGAGGACATCAAAGAGCATCTTTCAGCCTTGAAAAAAAAATATTTTGATGCCCGTCACCATGGTTATGCATGGATGCTGGGTGCCGACAAACAAAAGTTTAGGGCATTTGATGACGGAGAGCCCAATCATTCAGCCGGAGACCCGATTCTGGGTCAGATTCGTTCCGTCAACCTTACCAATGTATTGATTGTGGTGGTGCGCTATTTCGGTGGTGTTAAGCTTGGCGTAGGCGGATTAATTTCAGCCTACCGTGCGGCTGCTGCTGATGCGTTGGGAAAGGCATCTATTGTTGTTCAGGAAATAACTCAGGTTGTTGATTTGTCATACGATTACACTGCTTCACCTGAGGTAATGCGACTGGTAAAGGAATTTGAGTTAACTATTTGGCAACAATCAATTACAGAAATAGGATTTATGAAGGTATGTGTTTGGGCGGCTGTTAAGCACAAATTCATGGATAGGATAAAACTTTTACAGGCTACGAAAGTGAATATTGAGGTAAAGGATTATCAATAAAACCTATCTTGTAAAAAAGTTATCCATGTCCTCCACCCGGAAGCCGGCCCTCGGCTTTATTTTTATCACGTTGCTTATTGATGTAACCGGGCTGGGTATAATTATTCCGGTATTACCCAAGCTGATCCAGGAACTTAGCCATGGTTCGCTGAGTGAAGCAGCCGCCTACGGAGGTTGGTTAATTTCAGTATATGCGATCATGCAGTTTGTTTGTTCGCCTATTATGGGTGGCTTAAGTGATCGCTTTGGCCGCAGGCCCGTATTACTGGCTTCCTTATTTGGTTTTGGGTTGGATTATTTATTCCTCGCATTTGCACCTACGCTAGGGTGGCTTTTTGTTGGCCGTATGATTGCCGGAATTATGGGTGCGAGTTTCACCACCGCAGCTGCTTACATTGCTGACATAAGCACACCGGAAAAACGTGCACAGAATTTTGGTATCATCGGTACGGCTTTTGGCCTGGGATTTATCATCGGTCCGGTAATCGGTGGATTGTTGGGAAGTTATGGTTCACGCATTCCGTTTATGGTGGCCGCTGCACTCACACTATTGAATTGGTTGTACGGATTGTTCATACTGCCTGAATCTTTAAAACCTGAGAACCGCAGAAAGTTTGAATGGAGAAGGGCCAATCCTGTCGGCACCTTAAAAAGTCTTTTTCGCTACAAAGTGATAGCCGGCTTATTTGTATCACTGGCTTTTCTATACATCTCCAGTCATGCTGTACAAAGTAATTGGTCCTATTACTCCATGGAAAAGTTTCAATGGGATGAACGCGCTATTGGTATTTCACTGGGTGTAGTTGGTCTTGTATCCGCTATTGTTCAAGGCGGACTCATCCGCATCATCATTCCGAAGCTG
>CAZQXC010000090.1:0-10285 GCA_964597075.1 uncultured Roseivirgaceae bacterium
AACCACAACAGTAGTAGATCCATCCTTTCGTTCCTTAAAGGTTACTATACCACTAATCGGGTAGGTAGATCCAGGCTGCAAGGAATAGGTTATTTCATTACCGGTAAATTCTGATAATGCAGGTTGATTCTCTTGACAGCTCACTAAAAATAACCCTAAAACAATCGCCACTAACTTTCTCATATTCCGCTTATTTTCACGCTAAATTAAAATATCTATAGTCAACATTATAATCATTTTGGCTTAGTTTTGTCCAAAGCCTTAAGTTTTGGCACAGAAGTGGTAACAGGGTAACGTATAAAATCAAGGAAAAATTTCGTGACCCGCATTTTTACACTCTTTTTTTTGACCCTTTTTTCCTGTAGCCCAAAGGTACAGCCAGTTGAGAATAAACCAGCCTGGCTTACCGGTCAACTTAATGAACCCCGATACTACACGGGTATTGGGCAGAGTTTCAAGGATGGAACCAATAATTATGTGCAGGCGGCCAAAAAAAGTGCCTTGGATGACTTGGTATCGCAGATAAAGGTTACCGTTTCCAGTACCTCCATACTAAGTACATTAGAGGAAAACCGCAAAGATTTTCAGGAACGTTACGAGCAAATCATTCAAACTACTGCGGCTGATGAAATAGAAGAGTTTGAGCAGGCTGGAGCGTATGAAGATGACAGGAATTACTGGGTGTATTACAGGCTTTCTAAGGAGCGTTACCGCGAAATTAAGGAGGAACAAAAACGGAATGCAGTTATTCTGGCAACCGATTTCTATACGAAGGCGCAACGTGCTGAACAGGACGGATTACGTTTGCAGGCTATTGGCTTTTATTTCCAGGCATTTCGGAGTCTGGAAAAGTATTTAGGGGAGGCAATTCCTGCAAAAATTGATGATCGTGAAGTGTTGCTGACAAACGAAATTTACGCCTCTTTAAAAGCACTGTTGAATAAAATTCAGGTTCTGGTTGATCCTGCTGAAATGTTAATAAACCGAAGGATGAACCTTAACGGACAAGCTGTTGTGGCACAGGTTAGTTACCTAGATACACAGGAACCTGCAGTTAATTTTCCGCTTCTGGCATCCTTTGAAAAAGGACAAGGTGAGGTTTTTCCTGATTATAAAACCGATGAACAAGGCCGTTCAAAAATTCTGATAAATAAGATTTCTTCACGTGAATTGGAACAAACGGTGGGTGTTAAATTGAATCTGGATGCCATGAGTGGATCCAGTAACTCATTGGTGAATAGTTTCATTTCAAGCACACTTAAAGCCCCTGGCTCTCAGGTAATTCTTAAAGTACAGCGCCCGGTAGTCTACCTGGTTTCCGCAGAGAAATCATTGGGTATCGGAAAGAACTCTAACCAGATTTCTAATCGGTTAAAAAATCTATTGACTAATGCAGGCTTTGAGTTCACTAATGATAGTCAGAAAGCTGATTTAGTAATGGAAGTAAATGCCGATTCAGAAAAGGGCTCCATTTCGGGAAGTATTTATATAACCTTTCTGACAGGCGCAATTCGAGTTACTGAAGCCCGTGAGGGACGCGTTATTTATGCCACTACATTGGATCGAATAAAGGGCTATGGCTTAGATTATGACCGATCCAGTCAGGATGCCTATAACAAGGCCATTGATACCCTCGAAAAAGAGCGAATGACTGAACTATTAAACAATGTTTTACAATAATTTAATGGGCTTTACCTAAATTGGTCTTATAATTGTTAAGTAATCTGTAGAACTAAAATTGATACATATGAAAAAGTTATCGTATTCATCCCTCTTCCTTTTTGCACTGGCTGGGGCTGTAATGATTGGATGTAAGGGAAAAGAAAAGTTGCCGAAGGGCGAAGTCGAAGTAAATATACCCTGTTCGGGGTCCGATTACTTTACCAACAACAACTACTTTCGCGCGAATTCGTTAGGTGAAAGCATGGACCTTGTCGCGTCCAAAAAGAAAGCCATGGATAATGCCCGTGCTGAACTCGCAGCCAGTATTGAGTCTACTGTAAAAACAGTAACGGATAATTATTTAGTATCAAGAGAATTCAATAACAAAGAAGATCTTGAGGAGCGCTTTGAGCAGTTAAACCGTACCATAGTAAATCAAACCTTGTCTGGCATTAAAACAATATGCGAGAAGCAGGTGAAAACAGACAATGGAAATTTCAAGACCTATGTGGCCATTGAACTTTCCGCGAATGAGATTGTCGATAAGTATAAGGAGAATCTTTCAAAGGATGAACGCCTGAAAATTGACTACGACTATGAGAAGTTCAAGGAAACTTTTGATAAGGAAATGGAAAAAATGGGCAATCGCTAGACCGGCTCTCCTAATAAAACTCCAACCCTGACGGCAATCGTCAGGGTTTTTTTATAATGGTTGGGGCTTAAATTTGTTTTTCGGGTAGCCAACCGCTGATATAAATCAGTTGAGAATCTGATCTTTTGGGTTAGGTGAATTCAGCCTTTTTCTGCAAATTGGATGTATCAAACATAACCACCCATGTTAAATATTTTAGTCCCAACCGATTTCTCTGACTTATCAAAAGTAGCCATACGGTATGCGCTTGATATGGCTAAAAAGATGAATGGTAAGGTAACGCTTTTGCACGTTATTGACACCGCACAATACGCATCCAGTATGCGTTTAAGACTAAGTTCGCTGATTGATGAACTGGTAAAAATTGCCCATGAAGATTTCGATGCCTTACTGACTGAGGTTAATAAGCTGAACAAAGGCGGCAAACCTGTTAAACATGCTATTGAACAGGGTCCTTCCTTTGTTGATACTGTTGCAAAGTTTGCACAGAAAAATAAGGCCAACCTGATAATTATGGGCACCCATGGAGCTTCAGGGTTAAAAAAAGTAGTGATGGGAAGTAATACAGCTTCCATGCTGGAGGCGAGCAGCATACCGGTATTGGCAATTCCAGCGGAGACTACATTCAAAAAATTAAAGTCTGTGGTGTATGCTTCTGATTTGATGAATATTCAAAAGGAATTTAAAGCCCTGTTGGGTGTTGTTGGGAGTGAGAATCCTGTCATTCATATCATTCATGTTGCTGAAGATCGCATGGCAGCGACAGCGGCAGAAGAAAAAATTGACAAAGTAGTAGCCAAATCTGGTTATAAAAATGTGTTGGTTCGTGTACTGGTAAATAAAAAGGCTGTACCGCCTATCAGTGAGTACGTTACAAAAATTAAAATTGACATGCTCACCATGTTTCCGCACAGGCATTCTTTTTTCGAAAAGTTGATGAAGCCCAGTGTAACCAAGCAGTTGAGCTTTTTGAACAATGCTCCTTTACTTGCTTTTAAAAGTAAATAAGTTTTAAAACTCTGCGTTTCCAGGGAACCGGGGGAAAGGTATAACATCGCGTATGTTCGTCATGCCCGTAACAAACTGAATGAGCCGTTCAAAGCCTAGCCCGAATCCGCTGTGCGGGGCAGAACCAAACCTGCGCAAATCCAAATACCACCATAGTTCTTTCTCAGGCAGGCCCATCTCCTGAATGCGTTTTAACAGATTATCAAAGCGCTCTTCGCGTTGGGAGCCACCAATGATTTCACCAATGCCCGGAAAGAGAACATCCATGGCAGCTACAGTTTTCCCGTCCTCATTCTGGCGCATGTAAAAGGCTTTTATTGCGGCCGGGTAATTATAAAGAATCACAGGCTTTTTAAAATGTTTCTCCACCAGAAATCGCTCATGTTCCGATTGCAAATCAACACCCCAGGTTTCAATCAGGTATTGAAATTTTTTCTTTTTGTTTGGGTTGGAGTTCTTCAGAATATCAAAAGCCTCTGTGTAGCTCAGTTTTTGAAATTCATTTTCGACCACAAACTTCAACCGGTCGATTAATCCCAGTTCACTGCGTTGTTCCTGCGGCTTGCTCATGTCTTCTTCACGGGCACGCTTGTCTAAAAAATCAAGGTCTTCCATACAATGATCAAGCGCATACTGGCAGAGGTATTTTAAAAAGGCTTCTGCCAGCTCCATGTTATCCTGGATATCATAAAAGGCCATCTCCGGCTCAATCATCCAAAACTCGGCCAGGTGCCGTGTAGTGTTGGAGTTTTCCGCACGGAACGTTGGACCGAAGGTGTAAGTTTCGGATAAGGCCATCGCGTATGTCTCCACTTCGAGTTGGCCTGAAACAGTCAGGTTGGTTTCACGACCAAAGAAATCTTCTTTAAAATCGATATGTCCTTGCTCATCTTTTGGAGGTTTGTTTAAATCGAGTGTGGTTACTCTAAACATCGCGCCTGCGCCTTCAGCATCCGATCCGGTAATGATGGGTGTGTGGATATAATAGAAACCCCGATCGTTAAAAAATTTGTGAACCGCAAAGGCCATCGCATGCCGCACCCGCATCACAGCGCTAAAGGTGTTGGTGCGCGAGCGCAAGTGAGCAATCTCTCGTAAAAACTCAAGGGAGTGCTTCTTGGGCTGCAGGGGATATTTTTCGGCATCGCAATCGCCCAGGATTTCAAGGGCCAACACTTTTAGTTCAACCGTCTGACCTTTTGCGGGGGAGGGAATAAGTTCACCGCTTACCGACAGACAAGCGCCTGTGGTGATCCGCTTTAGGATGTTCTCATCAAACGTGTTAAGGGCCACAACCGCCTGGAGGTTTTGGATGGTTGAGCCATCATTAAGCGAAATAAACTGGTTGTTGCGGAACGTACGCACCCAGCCCTTTACCATTATGGTTTGGCCATTTGGAGTGGTTGAAAGAAGTTCCTTTATTTTCGAGCGTTTCATAGGAGATAGTAATGAGGCGCAAAAAACGTCAATTTGTAAGTTTATTCAAAAGATTGATTTAATACGCTTTATGGTGAAACGACTGAGGCTGATATTTTCAGGAACAAGCCGAATTGATAACTTTGCGATACATGATTGAAACAGGGAAACCGGAATACGTGCGATGCAAAAACTAGGGTTAAACCAGTCGTTACAACAGAAGCTCTCTCCGCAGCAGATACAGTTCATTAAGCTCTTACAAGTGCCTACTGCCGAGCTGGAAAGCCGTATTGAGGAGGAACTGGAGGTAAACCCGGCTTTGGAAGAAGGGCAGGAAGAGCCGCAGCAGGACGACAAGCAGGAAGAAGAGGAGTACCAGGAAACTTCTGGCGGTGAGGAGGAGGTTGATATCAAGGATTATCTACGCGATGACGAATACAGCAGCTATAAAACGCAAAGTGATGGTGGGGGTGATGATGATGATGACCGCGAAATGCCCATCCCCATGGGCTCCAGCCTTCACGAGCAATTGATGACACAGTTGGGTTACCTGGGGCTGAATGAGCACCAGGAAGCCATTGGCAAGCAATTGGTAGGCAGTATTGAGGCTGATGGTTATATCCGAAGAGACCTGGAAGCTATCGTGAACGATCTGGCTTTTTCCCAAGGCATAGAGACTACGCTGCAAGAAGTGGAGAGTATTTTGAAAAAGATTCAATCGTTCGATCCACCCGGTATTGCGGCCAGGAATCTGCAGGAATGTTTATTGTTGCAACTGGATCGCATGGATAATGGCCACGATATTGATGTAGCGGTGGCTAAGAAAATTCTTACCGAGTCATTTGAAGAGTTTACAAAAAAGCACTATCAGAAAATACAGAAGAAACTCGGTACAGAAGATGAAGAGTATGTGCGCGATGCCGTGGAACTCATTATCCGGTTAAATCCGAAGCCGGGAAGCGGAAGTTCTTCCGGTATGGTAAAAAATCAGGTTATCATTCCAGATTTCATCCTGACTAATAACAATGGAAAGTTAGAGCTGGCCCTTAACTCCCGGAATGCTCCCGAGTTGCGCATTAGTCGCTCGTATACGGATATGTTTAAAGCCTATGATAAGGGAGATAAGAAGGATAAGAAACTCAAAGAAGCTGTAACCTTTGTGAAGCAAAAGTTGGATGCTGCTAAATGGTTTATTGATGCCATTAAGCAACGCCAACAAACCCTGCTTCGAACCATGAAGGCTATTATTGATTTTCAATATGAATTCTTCCAGGAAGGCGATGAGACCAAACTGCGACCGATGATTTTGAAAGATATTGCACAGATGATTAATATGGATATCTCCACGGTTTCACGGGTGGCTAGCAGCAAGGCTGTTCAAACCGATTTTGGAATCTTCCAATTGAAATACTTTTTTTCAGAAGGAATTTCAACTGATTCGGGTGAAGAAGTAAGCAGCCGTGAGGTTAAGCAGATTATTAAAGACATCCTTTCAACAGAAGATAAAAGCAAACCGTATTCGGACGATAAGCTTGAAACTATCCTTAATGAAAAGGGCTATAATATTGCCCGCAGAACAGTGGCAAAATACCGTGAACAGTTAAATATTCCGGTAGCCCGGTTACGAAAGGAAATGTAAACGTGGATATCCTTGCGCGTTTCGTATCGGTTATCCTCCATCCGTTGCTGATGGTCACGTACCTGTTCACCCTACTGGCGCTGGTATCACCTGCGTTACTATATCCATTTGTGCAGTCGATTAACCCTTTCATCGTTCTATTATTTTTAATGACTTTTTTATTACCTGCAGTGATTATTGGTATGTTCCGATTGCTCGGTGTAATTAAAGATGTGTTGATGGAAGATCGTGCCGAGCGGATTAAACCCTTTTTGATGATTGGATTGTTATATGCAGCGTTCACCTACATGCTTTCTGTTAAGTTTAAAATCAGTTTAGGCGATAATGTATTTAACCTCATGCTTATTATTGATGCCTTTGTATTGTTCTCATTGCTGATCACATTCTTTTACAAAGCCAGTATTCACAGCCTGGGTATCTGGGGTATTATTGGCATTTTACTTCCTTTAAATAAGGTAATTGATGACAACGCAATTTTTATTTCAACACTTGCTGCGGTGGTGCTTGCTGGAATTATTATGTCAGCCCGGTTGCACCTTAACGCACATACACCACGCGAAGTATTAGTGGGCTCGGTGGTTGGTTTTTCAACCGGTTTTTTTGGTATGTTAATCTTGTTCTTTTAAAATAAATACACAATGAGCACCTATAAATTTTTAAAATATTCGGTTAACGAAGGCGTTGCCGTTATTAGCCTGAATCGTCCGGAGGTATATAATGCCCTCCATGATGAAATCACTTTTGAACTTCAGGACGCATGGAAAACGGTTGCCAAAGATGATAACGTTAGGGTTGCTGTGTTAACCGGTGAAGGTAAGGCGTTTTGTTCGGGGCAGGATTTAAAAGCAGCTTCTGGCAATCAGAAGCGTTCATTTCTTCAATCCCTTCACAAGCGTTATAACCCAATTATTCGTGCTATGCGGGAATTACCCAAGCCCATTGTAGGGCGGGTTAATGGAGTGGCGGCTGGTGCAGGCTGCTCACTGGCACTGGCGTGTGATGTTATTGTAGCTGCGGAGGAGGCAACGTTTATTGAAGTGTTTATTAACATCGGGTTGGTACCGGATTCGGGTTCTTCCTATTTCCTGCCGCGTATGGTGGGGAGTTTGAAAGCATTTGAGATGTGCAGTATGGGTTCGCGTGTCAGTGCTTCCGAAGCGCAGTCGATAGGCTTAATCAATAAAATAGCTCCGTCCATACAATTGGATGAAGCCGTTAAAGCATACACCGATTACTATGCCAAGGCTCCTACAAAATCTATTGGAATTATTAAAAAGATGTTGAATAAGTCAACCAGCGCATCCCTTCATGAAATGCTTGAATATGAAGCCTACTGCCAGGAGATAGCAGGAACATCACACGATTATCAGGAAGGCGTTACGGCTTTCCTTGAAAAAAGAAAACCAAACTTTTCCGGTAAGTAATTTTTAGAATGCGGCAAGCGAAATACCGGTAGTAAAGGTGTTGAGATTCGTGCCCATAGGAGCTTTGCCATCCTTGAAAATGGGCGATAAGTTGTAGTATGCAAAAGCATTGAAATTCCCGATTCCTATTCGGAGGGTTGCGCCATAACGGAACTGGCTGATATTCCAATCTTGTTTGTCTTTAAGTTTTTTCGTTTCACCATTTTCGCGGTATTTGATTTTAGTGAAGGCGTCATAGACAAAACCACCCTTTAAACCAACAGATACTTTAAAGCTCCGGTTAGGATCATTAGGGTTTGCGGTAAAACGCAAATCAAGCAGAATATCAAAATTATTCATGATCAATTGCGATTTCTTAATGCTGTTAGCCTCCAGAAATCGTGATGCGGCAGGGACGAATATCAACGAATCGAAAGAACTGACCGGACCAGCTTTATATTGTAATGTGGCATCATTACCAAACTTATAGCGTTCTAATCCAAACCCTGCGCCAGGGTGGACGCTAAACTTGCTGTTGCCTATCCGCTTGTCACTTTGATAATATAAATTCAGCGTTCGGGAACCCCAGAAGTTGGCATCAAAATCACCCTTTTCTCCAAAGGGAATATTGAATCCAAAGTCCACTAAAAAAGTACCGGGTATATCGGGCCTGCCATTCCGTACTTTTTCAGTCGATTCAATGGTTGATTGGCCAAAACCTGATTGAATAATGCCTGCCAGGAGTACGATAAGGGTTAACTTTCTAAAGATCACGTTTCCACGGGTTTAATAAGGGGTCAAAAATAGGTTTTTTGTTTGGTGAGGCAAAAACTGTTTTTTGCTGAGTGAATTTATTATTTACATTTGCAGTCCAATTTTAGGCCTGCACTCGTAGCTCAACTGAATAGAGCATCTGACTACGGATCAGAAGGTTCGGGGTTTGAATCCCTGCGAGTGCACTCTTTTGATAAGCAAGGGGTTAGAAGCAATTTTAACCCCTTATTTTTTTTTGAAATTTCTTCCCTTAAAAACGCCTGGCTTTTATGTGGCGGACGTGCATCATTCAGTTATGAACGTCAATGAATCAATTCAGGAAGAGATAGAATAACGAAGTACCTGCCATTCATGGACCTAAAGTTTTCCTGACAGGTTCTGACAGTTGCACGAATAACCTATTTCAGTAATCATTCACCTTAATTAAGTTTGTTGTACGGGAAAACAAATTCAATCACATGGCGGTACCGGTGAAAAATATTAAGCATATACAAATTGACTTGTCGTGGAAAGACGACTATGGACAAGGGACAAAGAATTTTTATTCCGTACAAGGTTTGGCACAGTTCCTAAAAGATAACCCTGAGTTCGCTAAAGCTGTTGGGTATGTACCGAATAGGAAGAAGTGATTTACTATATTTATAGTGTGATACTTCAGCCCTGGCGTAATGTGCTACGATAAAGAATACCTGGCCCGGAAAAATTATAATTATGCAAAGCGGTATTCGCATTCGCTTGAAGACATTGAATATTACCGGAAGCAATTAGAACAATTTCCCCCTGCATATTATGTTTCTGGTTTTTCTCATCCCCGTGTACCGGTGATCACGGATGATCATCCAAATGAAATTCAAGGATTCAGTTGGGGGCTAATACCCTTTTGGGTAAAGGATGCTTTCACAGCGGTAAAGCTTTCGAATCAATGCCTGAATGCCCGGGGTGAAACCATCTTTGAAAAGCCAGCATTTAAGAACTCAGCCATGCGAAAACGATGCCTAATTACGTGTATCGATGGATTCTTTGAGCATTATCATTTTAAAGGAAAGAAATACCCATACTTTATTAGCCTAAAGGATGATGAACCTATGACGTTTGCAGGACTTTGGGAACGTTGGGAAAACAAGGAAGAAGGTATCATTCGAAATACATACACCATTGTAACAACGAAAGCCAATAAATTGATGGCTCACCTCCACAATAACCCAAAGCGTGAACTGGGTGATTCCCGAATGCCAGTAATACTTCCAAAGGAATTGGAACGTGAATGGTTGAAACCGATAAATGATAAAGTAGATAAGGAGATGATTCAGGAATTGATAAAACCTTTCCCTGATGACCTTATGGAAGCCTGGCCTGTTCGCCAACTGAAGGGCAAGAATGGAGTAGGCAATTCAGAACTTGCCCATCAGAAGTTTGACTATGCCGAACTACAAAGCTAGAATAAGTTGTTTCAGTCGGAATCAATTTCTCCTCCTTTTTTGAAAGGGTTTTCCAGTCGCTCATGGAGCAAATAAAGAACATCAAAATAGTTGGAGCAAAAACGGGGATGCTTACAAAACAACGAGAAGACCCTGGTAATCGCGACTCATGGATTTATTAAAAAAGTTGACAAAGTCCCAGAGAACGAAATTGACAGAGCAGTGAGAATTAGAGAGCAGTATTTTAAAACGAAAACGAAAAATTAAATCATTATGGCAAAGAAAATTAAAGTACGCACACTTGCCGACATGA
>CAZQXC010000091.1:0-10236 GCA_964597075.1 uncultured Roseivirgaceae bacterium
TATATGAATTTGAAATAATGGTGCACTATGATCAGTATTTTTTGTTTGATATTGACGTGCCCTGGGTGAGTGATGGATTACGCGATATTGGTGAAGATAGGAAACGAAGAGAAATGTTCTTGCTTTTCAAGCAGGAACTTGAAAGAAGAAACATCAACTATCTGCTGGTAAGGGGAACATGGGAAGAACGGGAAAGAATGATCGTTGATTTTTGTGATCGGCTTATATCAAACGGCAAGGCTGGTTAGAGGCTACTTCAAAAATACAAATACTAAAACCACAAAGTGCTCAAAGGTCTGCACAAAGAGCACAAAGCACAATAATTCAGCAGTTTCTTTGTGAACTTTGCGCCTTCTTCGTGCCCTCTGTGGTTAAACTAATTTTTGCGATGGCCTCTAGCAAAATAATTTTTATCCGTGTTGTATTTTTCCCATACGGTAGCCAATAACAGCATAGAAGAGAATGTACAGATAACAGGGCAATACACACCAGAAAAAAGCCGTTTGCGAATTCCATGCGAGACCATCACTATCAATTAATCGTCCATACACCTGAGGGATTATGGCACCACCCGCAATACCCATGATTAACAGTGCTGAACCAATTTTTGTAAATCTGCCCAGCCCGTCAATGGCTAACGGAAAGATGGCCGGCCACATCAGGGAATTGGCTAATCCAAGCAGGGCGATAAAGAGAATACTCATGTAACCGGAAGTAAAAAACGCCAATACGGAAAACAGAATCCCTGTTATGGCAGAATATTTCAGCGCATCTTCCTGCTTTATATATTTTGGAATGGTAATTATACCAATGATATACCCGACCACCATCGACCACAAGGTATAGGAGGTAAAATTTTTGGTTACATCCAGGCTCATGCCCAGCGCTTTACCATACGGACCTATAACATCACCGGCCATAACCTCTGCCCCTACATAAACAAAAATGCAAATTGCCCCCAGTACAAGATGAGGAAATTGAAGAATGCTTGTTTTGGTTTTTGATATGCTGCTGTCTGTTAATTCTTCCGATTCCATTTCGATTTCCGGCAGAGATGACATCCGTATCATAATAGCCAGTAAAATCAGTACTCCTGCCATGATTACATACGGCATAATAACCCGTTGTGCCAGCGAATCCATCAATTGAATGCGCGTTTGTTCATCAACTGCTGTGTTAATCTGCGATTCAATTTCACTGGCTCCGCTCAATACAATGGCACTGAGTATAATGGGGCTAAGGGCTCCGGCTACTTTATTGCAAATACCCATTATACTAATGCGTTTGGCGGCCGATTCAATTGGGCCAATAATGGAGATATAGGGGTTGGATGCGGTTTGAAGCAAGGATAACCCCATGCCCTGAACAAACAATCCTGTTAAAAACAAACTAAAGCTTCGGCTATTGGCAGCAGGAACAAATAGTAATGCGCCTAAAGCCATGATCAACAGGCCCAGGGCCATTCCTTTTTTAAATCCGGTTTTAGTGAGAATAAAGGATGACGGAATAGCCAGAAAGAAATAGGCCATGTAGAAGGCAAAGGTTACCAACAAGGCCTGCGCATCGGTTTTTAAATCACACGCCAGCTTTAAAAAAGGTATGAGTGTTCCGTTAAGCCAGGTAACAAATCCAAAAATGAAAAATAGTATACCGATTATGACGATCGAGTACGTGTAACGGTTGGCCTTTTGATCCATAGCATCTATTTTTAGCATTCGATTATAAAGTAAATAAACTGAAACACCATGAGCACTTCTAATAAACTCACACTACTGGTATTGGCTGCGGGTATGGGCAGCCGCTATGGCGGAATCAAACAGATTGATGGCTTTGGGCCCAGTGGCGAAACCATTATGGATTACTCCTTATATGATGCCGTGCGTGCGGGGTTTACCAAAGTGGTGTTTATCGTGCGCGAAGAAATTCTGGAAACGGTGAAAGAAATATTTTTACCAAAGTTGAAAGATAAGGTAGAAGTAGCGTTCGTTATTCAGGCGTTAGATACACTGGTGCCAAAGGAATATCAAAACCCGGAGCGTCAGAAGCCGTGGGGTACCGGTCATGCCATGTTGTGTGCAAAAAATGTTATTCATGGGCCCTTTGTGGTAATCAATGCCGATGATTTTTACGGCCCGGTAGCTTTTCAAAATGTAGCTAAGTTTTTCAATACTCCCGATGGTGGTGCAACCGGAGGTGTACATACTCTTGTAGGCTATACCTTAAGAAATGTGTTGTCTGATTTTGGTAGTGTTTCGCGTGGCGTGGGTGAGGAAGGTGCCAACGGTTACCTGACCTCCGTAGTAGAGCGTACGAATGTATCCCGTGTGGATGGAAAGATTCTAGCCAAAGAAGCAAATGGTGATGTGGAGCTTAACCCAGAAGCAAAAACCTCTATGAATTTCTGGGGGTTTCATCCTTCCATCTTCCCTGCCACCGAACGAATGTTTCATAATTTTTTAAAGAGTAACGTGGGGAATATCAAAGCCGAATTTTTTATACCCCTCATTGCGAACGAGCTGGTAAAATCCGGTGAAGGAAGGATCAAAGTAATTTCCGGTGGGGACATCTGGTTTGGTGTTACCTATAAAGAGGATAAAGAAGAAGTTTCCAGAAAGATCAGGGAACTGGTCGCTCAGGGAACGTATCCGCAAAAACTTTGGTAAACAAGCACGCCTTAGTTCCACAAACTGTTTTACACGCCTTTGGTATACATGAAGGGGTTGCTATTCAGCCTTTCGGTTCAGGGCATATTAACCGAACATTTAAAATTGATGGTGAAGATTCAAGTTTTGTACTTCAACGCATCAACCACTATGTATTTAAGAAGCCTGAAAGAATTGCCGCTAATACCAAGTATGCCTCAACGTATCTGAAAGCGAAATATCCTGATTATGTATTTCTTTCGCCTATACAATCAACAGCAGGTCTTGATATGGTATTTGATGAGGAGGGGCACCCCTGGCGCCTGTTACCTTATTTCAAAAACACCGTTACCATTGATGCTGTAGCAACACCTCTTGAAGCCTACGAGGCAGCAAGAGGGTTTGCGCAACTGACAAAAAATTTATCAGGGTGTGATGTGAGCAAGTTTAAGCCGACTATCGAACAGTTTCATGATTTAAAATGGCGTTACGAACAGTTTCAAGACGCATTAACCAATGCACAACGTACTCAACCCGATCGTTTAAAGAGGGCAGCTGAAGGCATTCAAGCTTGTAAAGATTTTTCTTTTCTGGTTGACAAATACAACACACTTATTGCGGATGGATTTTTAAAACTTCGGATTACCCACAACGACACCAAGATCAACAACATTCTTTTCGATTCACAATCACCAAAAGTAGTTTGTGTAATTGATTTAGATACCCTTATGCCCGGGTACTTCATTTATGATCTTGGTGATATGGTGCGCACCTTTGTGAGCCCGGTAAGCGAGGAAGAGCAGGATTTATCGAAAATTATATTTCGTGAAAATATTTATGATGCTTTGGTACAGGGATACTTTTCAGAAATGGAGGATGAACTTAGTGAACAGGAAAAACAGAGTATTTCATTTGCTGGCTGTATGATGACCTACATCATGGCGCTTCGGTTTCTTGCCGATTACCTGAATGGGGACAAGTATTACACTATAAAATATGAAGGTCAGAATTTGAATCGGGCCAGAAATCAGCTGAGGCTACTGGAACTTATTCAATCGGAAATCCGATAAACAAATGGAAGCGCAACATTACACTGCGCTTCATTTCATGTTGGAACTATTGGAGTTTCTGGTTGATGTCCTTAAAATCGCGGAGACGCAAAGGCGCAAAGAATTCTCCAACACTTTGCATCATTGCGGCAAAATAAATCAAGCTCAATGCTTTTTAGACAGAATAGAGAAGGACTTAAGCTGGATGTATCCTACTATTCTAACTTAAAACTGTTCCAGGTTCGAAAAGAAAAAGTTGCCCTCAAGTTCAGCATTGGTATCACTGTCTGATCCATGGATGGCATTGGCCTCAATAGATTTAGCAAATAAGTTGCGAATGGTTCCGGGTGCCGCTTTTTGCGGATCGGTTGCACCAATCAACTTACGGAAGTCCTCTACAGCATTTTCTTTTTCCAAAATCATGGGTACAATGGCTCCGGAAGACATGTACGAACATAAATCCTTATAAAAAGGCCTTTCCTTGTGTATGGCATAAAATTGCCCCGCACGTTCAGGCGTTAATTGTGTCTTTTTTACGGCCACGATGCGAAAGCCCGCTTCTTCAATCATTTTGGTAATTGACCCGGCATTTCCTGCACTTACTGCATCGGGTTTTATCATAGTAAAAGTTCTGTTTGTAGCCATTTTTGTTTGATTTCTTTGTTTTCGGCTGCAAAAATAGAGGATTAGTTCATAGTGCATAGTCCACAACTGGCTATTTTCTTTGGATTTTAGTGGTGCCGTGAAAATGTACCTATTGACTCTGAAGTATTTTCAGCATTTTTGCCCCTTGTTTTCCGAGCGATGACGCATTTACAGGAGTTTAACGAGTATTTGAGTGTTCCCAGACGGGTGGTAATTGTTACCCATCACAAGCCTGATGCAGATGCGCTGGGCTCTTCACTGGGCTTGGCGGCCTATCTGAAAAAAAATGGACATCACGTTTCTGTAATCACCCCAAGCGACTACCCTTCCTTTTTGAACTGGTTGCCTGGCAATGATGACGTGATCATTTACAGTGAAAAAAATAAGGACGAGATTCACGACCTTGTTAATGGGTCTGAAATGATATTTTGTCTTGATTTCTCAGCCTTAGGCCGGATCAATTCTATTGGTGAAATGATTCGCCACGCTTCAGCAAAAAAAGTTTTGATAGACCATCATCTGGAGCCTGAAAAGTTTGCTGACTTTGAACAGTGGGATCCCAAGGCTGCTTCTACCGCAGGCCTTGTCTATGAACTGTTAATAGAGCTTGGTGAGCGCACAAAAATTGATGCAGCTATTGCCGATTGTTTATATGCAGGTTTGCTAACGGATACCGGAGGGTTTCGGCATAATAATACCAGGCGTGAAGAGTTTTTGATCGCTTCCGACCTGGTTTCCCTGGGAGCCAACCCTACCAAAGTATCTAAGCTTATTTATGATACCAATACCCTTGAACGATTAAGGCTGACTGGCTTTGTGTTGAGTCAGAAGCTGATTGTTTTGCCGGATTACAAAACCGCATACATCACATTATCGCAGGATGAGTTGAAAAAATTCGGGTCGCAATCGGGCGATACGGAAGGTTTTGTTAATTATGGTCTTTCTATTGAGGGCATCCGGCTTTCGGTTATGATTTATCAACGAAATGATGAGGTAAGACTTTCGTTCCGGTCGTTGGGCAATTTTTCTGTAAACGAAATGGCTCGAAACCATTTTAATGGCGGGGGGCACAAGAATGCATCGGGTGGAACTTCATCTTTATCGTTGCCCGATACACTTGAAAAGTTTTTGGGTATTTTGCCCGAGTATAAAGACAAACTAGTATCAGAATAAATAAAATTAGTATTAACCAATTAAATCTATAATAAATGAAAATTCTTAATGTTGTTTTTGTCGTGGGCCTGGTGTTGCTTTTTTCTTGCGCAAGCAATAATGAAAAGGAAACTCCGAGCGGATTAAAATTTAAGGTCGTAAAAGCTGGCGATGGTGTTTTACCAAAGGCAGGTGAGGTAGTGGTATTTCAATTTCTTTTTAAAGATTCAAAAGATTCGGTTTGGGCACAAATGACTAAAGATATGCCGGCAGCTGTATTAACAAACGACAGCTCAACCATTGATTCAGAAGATGGGATGACCCAAATGTTGCGTATGGTTTCTAAAGGCGATAGTCTGGTGGTGAGTATGCCCATTTCTCAGTTCTTTAAGGATTTGGTGAAGTCGCCTATGCCTCCCGATGTGGACAGCACACTTACCCTCAGTTATCACATTCGGGTGGATTCCATCATGCCTCAAATGGATTTCATGGCGTACCAGCAAGAGTTGATGTCAAAATTCAAGGAGGAGCAGCTTGGAAAGGATATTGCAATAATTGACAAGTACTTAGCCGACAATAATATTGATGCTGTAAAAGTTGAATCAGGCTTACGATATGTAATTACAACACCGGGCACAGGTAACAATGCGACCTCCGGCCAAACGATAAAAGTTCATTATTCAGGCTATTTACTGGATGGTCAATATTTTGACTCCAGCGTTCAATCGGTGGCAGAGGAAAAAGGCCTGTATAATCCTATGAGACCATACGAGCCATATGATGTAATCATTGATCAAACAGGTGTAATACAAGGCTGGCACGAAGCGTTAAAGTACATGAATGCAGGCGCGAAAGGAACATTTTATATTCCTTCAACCCTGGCATACGGTCCGCAGCAACGGAGTGAGGTAATTAAAGAGAATGCCATTTTGGTTTTTGACCTGGAAGTGTTGGAGATAAAATAGGATTAACTATGAATCGATTAATAACATTTAGTTCCTTAAGTGTGTTGATATTCTTATCCTCTTGTTTTAAACAAGAAGATATTCCATCCTTCGAAGAACAGTTAGCTAACGATCTGGCGGCTATTGATTCGTATCTTGCCCAAAATAGCATTGATGCGCTGTCGGATGACGATAATTTAATCCGGTATGTGATTCATGACGAAGGTGATGGGTCTTCCCCTAATTTAGAAAATTGTGTCACAACAAGTTATAAGGGTATGCTCTTTAACGGAAATGTGTTCGATCAAAGCAATAACCTATCTTTCCCTTTGAATCGTGTAATTGCAGGTTGGCAAGTTGGAATGCAGCAGTTAAATAAAGGTGATTCTGCCACATTTTATATTCCTTCCGGAATGGCTTATGGTCGTCAAGGAATTGGATCTATTCCCGGTAATGCAAATCTAATTTTCAATGTTAGGTTAAAGAATATTGGAATCACGTATAACAATACAACTGGTAGCTGCAACTAATAACCAGCATAAAATTGAAGAGATGGGCGCCATACTGGGCTCATCTTTTTTATTAACAGGCCTGGCAGATGTTGGTTGCACCGAAGAACTACCGGAGACTCAGTCTACGCTGGAAGGTAACGCCCTTCAGAAAGCACAATATGTTTTTGATCACTATGGTGCTGCTTGTTTTGCGGACGATACCGGACTTGAGGTAGAAGCTTTGCATGGAGAACCGGGTGTTTATTCTGCCCGATATGCCGGTGAACAGCGAAATGCAGAGGATAATATGAATCTTCTCTTACAGAAGCTGACGGGCATCACAAATAGAACTGCACAATTTCGAACCGTAATAGCACTTGTTGAGCCGAAGGGAACTAAACTTTTTGATGGCTTGGTACGGGGTGAAATAGTATTCGAAAGAAGAGGAGGGAAGGGGTTTGGGTATGACCCCATCTTTCAGCCCGAGGGTTTTAAACAGACATTCGCTGAAATGACGATGGAAGAGAAAAACAAGATAAGCCACAGAGCACTTGCGGTAAGAAAGCTGGTTGATTATCTGAAGGAAACCTATAGCAGGTAATCACTGATGTTTGTATTTTCATGCCGATATCCTATTCATGACTAAACCTTATACCATTGGCATTACCGGAGGCAGTGGTTCCGGGAAAACATATTTTCTAAAGAACCTGTCAGACCGGTTTTCGGATGAACAGATTTGTCTTATTTCACAAGACAACTACTATCATCCTCGTGACAGGCAAAAAGAGGATGATCGTGGTGTCAAGAATTTTGATTTGCCCGAAGCGATTAATCACGAGCAGTTTCATAAGGATATTCTTCAGCTGAAGAGCGGGAATATCTTATACAAAACAGAATATACCTTCAACAATCCAAGCGCTACACCTAAAAATCTGGTATTCAAACCTGCACCTGTGCTGATTATTGAAGGCCTGTTTATTCAATACTTTCCGGAAATTGAAAGGGAACTTGATCTTAGTATTTTCATTGAGGCGAAAGATCATGTGAAATTATCCAGGCGAATCAGGCGCGATAGCGAGGAGCGAGGCTACGACCTGAATGATGTACTTTACCGCTATCACCACCATGTTATGCCGGTTTATGAACGTATGATTGAACCCCTAAAGCATAATGCCGATCTGGTAATTCCTAATAACAGTCATTTTGAGCGGGCACTTGGGGTTTTAATTCTCGCCATTCAGGCAAAATTGACCTGATTTCTGGTCCTTTTCAATTTTTTATACTCCTGCTTTCATTTTTGGTTCAATTCCCTACTTTTGTAGGCCTTTATGAAACCCTTGAAAAAAACACGTTTTTGGAGCCTTGCGCTTGGAGTACTCACTGCCTTTGTGATTGTTTTCTCACAGGTGTTCTACGTTGCAAACACTGAACAGTTTACTCAGGATCATTCCGATACCGAACAGCAAAGTCCAGAATCAGAGGAAAAAGGTCAGGTAACACTTTCTACTTACTCTTTACCTTCCTCGTCAACATCATTGGTACTGAACCATGATTTTTCCTTCATTCAGGAAATACTTTTTTATGCGCAGAAACCTGAAGGTACACCTACTATTATCCAACGCTCGGTTGGCAAATTATTCAAAGCACTCTTTCAGTTCATCATTTCACCGAACGCACCCTAATCTTTTTTCTCAACTTCAATCGATTAGAAGAACTCCATTAGGTTGAAGCATTCTTTTTTTAAAATATTAATTACTCAATCTTAATTAAAATACTATATGCAAAACAAAGGATTTGTTATTGTTCTAACCGCCATCGTAACAGCGCTCTGCCTGTATTACCTATCGTTTTCGTTTGTGTCAAACAGGGTACAGCAAGATGCTATCGATTACGCCACAGAAGCCAGCGGTGTTATCGACCTGGGTAAGAAACAGGCTTACCTTGATTCCGTGTGGAGTAAACCTGTCTATAATTTGTTTGGAATAGAATTCACCTACAAGGAAGTTAAAGATAATGAACTCAGTCGCGGGCTCGACTTACAGGGCGGTATGCATGTTACACTGGAGGTTTCTCCGGTTGATATTATTAAAGGTTTGAGTGGCAATAGTAAAGACTCTTCCTTTGTAAAAGCATTATCGAAGGCCCAGGCAAGGGAGAAGAGCAGCCAGGAGCGTTTCACTACCTTGTTTTTTGAGGCTTACCGTGAAGATAATCCGGGCGCAAAATTAGCTCCAGTCTTTTCTTCGACTACAACCCGTGGTCGTATCAGTCTTAATGATGCGGACGAACAGGTAATCATGGTAGTTAATGAGGAAGTTGAACGCGCAATAGATCGGTCATATACCATTTTAAAGAATCGTATTGATCAGTTTGGAACATCTCAGCCAAACATTCAACGCTTGCCAGGCACCGGAAGAATTCAAATCGAGATTCCAGGAGCAGATAACCCAGCCAGGGTACGTAAGTTGTTACAAGGAGTTGCCAGATTGGAGTTTTGGGATGTCGTTGAACCGAATGATATCAACAGCTCGTTGATGGCCATCAATGCAGCCTTAGTAAAGGAGCAACAAATACGGTCAGCAAAAACAGCAATTACTGCTTCAGATGAAGCTGCTACGATTGAGACAACTGAAGTAACGCAGTCAGACTCACTATCCGAACTGGAGAAGCAACTTCAAACGGCATCCGTAGGCGACACCACACTTCAAAGTTTGGATTCGCTTCAAAACCTTAACATCTCCGCCCTTTTCGCAAAGAGCACACCTCCCGGAACTTTCCGTTATGCCATTAAGGATACTGCTGAGATCAACCGTATTTTCAGTAGAACAGAAATTAAAAGTTTGTTGCCACGCAATGTGGGTGTGTATTGGGGTAATAAGCCTGATACTGATTTCGGGCCAACCGAAGGCCTGCAACTATATTTTCTTGAACTTGGCCGTTCCGGCCAACCCAAATTAACCGGTGAAGTGATAAACGATGCCCGCCAGGATCTGGACGAATATGCGCGTCCATCGGTAAGCATGACCATGAATGCCACCGGTACACGGGTGTGGGCTAAGATGACCGCTGAGGCTGCCAGTAAAACACCACGAGGACGCATTGCTATTGTTTTGGATAACGCGGTGTACTCTGCTCCCTCTGTAAACGGAGAAATTCCAAATGGAAATTCACAGATCTCAGGAAATTTTACTGTTGATGAGGCAAAGGATTTAGCCAACATCTTAAAAGCCGGATCGCTTCCTGCACCAACCAAAATTGTAGAAGAAGCCATTGTTGGCCCTACACTTGGTAAGCTGGCTCAAAACCAGGGTTT